>NZ_JAJSYW010000048.1:0-36248 GCF_036815005.1 Streptomyces sp. IBSBF 2435
CACCACCCCCCAGTGGTGAAATGCCCGGATGAACCCCGCAGAAGTCCTCGCCCTCTTCGACGCCCAGCTCCGCCGCGACGCGCCCCCGGAGACCCCCACCACCAGAATCGACCGCACGGCCGGCGTCGTACGCCAAGTGGGCGCCGCCCCCCACGATTGGTGCGGGATCCTGTGGTCCGACCTCGACGAGACCACCGCCGACGCGGCCATCGCCGCCCAACTGCACTGGCTGCGCACCGACCCCGAAGCCGCCGGCCGCGAATTCGAGTGGAAGACGTACTCCCACGACCTCCCGGCCGACCTCGGAGAGCGCCTGGCCGCGGCGGGCTTCGAGCCGGAGGCCCCGGAGACCCTGATGGTCGCCGAGATCGACGAGGTGGCCGAGCTCACGCGGGACGCCGCGCTGCCGGCAGGCATCCGGCTGGAGCCGGTGACCGACGCGGCGGGCGTCGAGATGGCCGCCGCCGTGCACGAGCAGGCGTTCGGCACGAGCGCGGAACGGCTCAGGGACCGGATGCTCGACCAGATCACCGAGCGCCGCGACACCGTGAGCATCGTGCTGGCGATGGCCGGCGACGTACCGGTGTGCGCGGCACGGATGGAGTTCTGCCCGGGCACGGCGTTCGCGGGGCTGTGGGGCGGCGGCACCGTCAAGGAGTGGCGCGGCAAGGGCATCTACCGGGCACTCGTCGCGCACCGGGCGCGTATCGCCGCTTCGCACGGGTACCGCTTTCTCCAGGTGGACGCGTCGGACGACAGCCGCCCGATCCTGCGGCGGCTCGGCTTCGCGGCGCTGAGCGTGACGACCCCGTACCTGTTCACGGCCCCGCCCCAGGCCGTGTCCACGGCCCCGCCCCGGGAAGAAGGCCGATGAGGCGATGAAGCTGCTGAGCGTCAACGTGGGCCGCCCGACGCCCAACCCGTGGAAGAAGCTCGCGGCGACCGGCATCGACAAGTGCCCGGTCGAGGGCAAGGTGGCGGTGAGGGCGCCGGGACCCAAGGGGACGGGGGCGGTCGGCCTGGCCGGGGACCGGGCGTACGACGTCAAGCACCACGGCGGCGACGACCAGGCGGTCTACGCGTACGCCCGCGAGGACCTGGACCGCTGGGAGCGGGAGCTGGGCCGCAGCCTGGGAAACGGCGCTTTCGGCGAGAATCTGACGACCACCGGCTACGACGTGAATTCCGCGCTGATCGGCGAGCGGTGGAAGGTCGGCGTGGCGGGGCCGCTGCTGGAGGTGTCCTGCCCGCGCATCCCGTGCGTGACCTTCGCCGGGTGGCTGGACGAGCACGGCTGGATCAGGAGATTCACCGCACGCGCGCTGCCCGGCCCGTATCTGCGGGTGATAGAGCCGGGCGAACTGGCCGCGGGCGACCGGGTGGAGGTCACGTACCGCCCGGCGCACGAGGTGACGGTGGAGCTGGCCTTCCGGGCGATGACCACGGAGTCGGAGCTGCTGCCGCTGCTGCTCGCCGCGGAGGCGCTGCCCGCGAAGGACCTGCGGGAGATCGGCGAGCGGCTGGCCAGGAATGACCGGTGAGGGACCACCGGTGACACGCCGTACGCCTACGCTGCCCGTATGACGACTTCCCTCATCACGGGTGCGACGGCGGGTATCGGTGCGGCATTCGCGCGGCGGCTGGCGGCCGACGGGCACGAGCTGGTGCTCGTCGCGCGGGACGGGGTGCGGCTCGCCGAGAGCGCGGTGGAGCTGCGCGAGCGGTACGGCGTCGAGGTCAAGGTGGTGCAGGCCGACCTGACGACGGACGCGGGCATCTCCGCGGTGGAGGCGCGGCTGCGGGACAGCGGCCTGCCCGCGGTCGACGTCCTGGTCAACAACGCCGGCTTCGGCAACCGCCAGCGCTTCCTCGACGCGCCCCTGGCCGACGAGCTGCGCATGCTCACATTGCACTGCGAGGCGGTGCTGCGGCTCACCGCCGCTGCCGCCGAGGGCATGCGGGACCGGGGCCGCGGCACGGTGATCAACGTGGCGTCGGTCGCGGCTTTCATGCCGCGCGGCACGTACGCGGCGAGCAAGGCGTGGGTGGTGCGCTTCACCGAGGGCGCCGCCCTCGACCTGCGCGGCACCGGCATCCGCTTCCTCGCGCTGTGCCCGGGTTTCGTGCGCACCGAATTCCACGAGCGGGCCGGTATGAACGCGGAACGGCTGCCGGACTGGGCGTGGCTCGACGCGGACAAGGTGGTGGGCGCGGCGCTCCGCGACCTGGCGCGGGGCCGGGTCGTGAGCGTGCCCGACGCCCGCTACAAGGCGGCCGTCGGCTTCGCGCGGCATGTCCCGTCGCGCCTGTTCGGCGCGCTGTCCGCCGGCGCGAGCCGCCGCTACGACCCGAAGTTGTAGGCGCGGCACAACGGCCGGCGCCCGCCGCCCCGGGAGGGGTGGCGGGCGCCGGCACGAAAAGCGGGAGATCAGTGCGAGTGGCTGTGGCCGCCCGCGCCGCCCTCCGGCTCCTCTTCCTTCTTCTCCACGACCAGCGTCTCGGTGGTCAGCAGCAGCGAGGCGATGGAGGCGGCGTTCTCCAGGGCCGAGCGGGTGACCTTGACCGGGTCGATGACGCCGGCCTTGACCAGGTCGCCGTACTCGCCGGTGGCCGCGTTGAAGCCGTGGCCCTTGTCCAGCTCGGCGACCTTGGCGGTGATGACGTAGCCCTCGAGGCCGGCGTTCTCGGCGATCCAGCGCAGCGGCTCGACGGCGGCGCGGCGGACGACGGCGACGCCGGTGGCCTCGTCACCCTCCTTGCCCAGGTTGTCGGCGAGCACCTTGACCGCGTGCACGAGGGCCGAGCCACCGCCGGAGACGATGCCCTCCTCGACGGCGGCGCGGGTCGCGGAGATCGCGTCCTCAAGGCGGTGCTTCTTCTCCTTGAGCTCGACCTCGGTGGCCGCGCCGACCCGGATGACGCAGACGCCGCCGGCCAGCTTGGCCAGCCGCTCCTGCAGCTTCTCGCGGTCCCAGTCGGAGTCGGTGGTGCCGATCTCCGCCTTGATCTGGTTGACGCGGCCGTCGATCTCGGCCTTGTCGCCCGCACCGTCGACGAGCGTGGTCTCGTCCTTGGTGATGGTGGCGCGGCGGGTGGTGCCCAGCAGGTCGAGACCGGCCTGGTCGAGCTTGAGGCCGACCTCCTCGGCGATGACGGTCGCACCGGTGAGGGTGGCGATGTCGCCGAGCATGGCCTTGCGGCGGTCACCGAAGCCGGGCGCCTTGACCGCGACGGCGTTGAACGTGCCGCGGATCTTGTTGACGACCAGGGTGGAGAGCGCCTCGCCCTCGACGTCCTCGGCGATGATGAGCAGCGGCTTGGACCCGCCGGACTGGATGATCTTCTCCAGCAGCGGCAGCAGGTCCTGGATCGAGGAGATCTTGCCCTGGTGGATCAGCACGTACGGGTCGTCGAGGACGGCCTCCATACGCTCCTGGTCCGTGACGAAGTACGGCGAGAGGTAGCCCTTGTCGAAGGCCATGCCCTCGGTGAACTCCAGGTCGAGGCCGAAGGTGTTCGACTCCTCGACGGTGATGACACCGTCCTTGCCGACCTTGTCCATCGCCTCGGCGATCAGCTCGCCGACCTGCTTGTCCTGCGCGGACAGCGCGGCGACGGCCGCGATGTCCTCCTTGCCCTCGATGGCGCGCGCGGTGGCCAGCAGCTCCTCGGAGACCGCCTTGACGGCCGCGTCGATGCCCTTCTTGAGCGAGGCGGGGGACGCGCCGGCCGCCACGTTCCGCAGGCCCTCCCGGACCAGCGCCTGGGCGAGCACCGTCGCGGTGGTGGTGCCGTCACCCGCGATGTCGTTGGTCTTGGTCGCCACCTCCTTGACGAGCTGGGCGCCCAGGTTCTCGTACGGGTCCTCCAGCTCGACCTCACGGGCGATGGTGACGCCGTCGTTGGTGATGGTCGGCGCACCGAACTTCTTGTCGATGACGACATTGCGGCCCTTGGGGCCGATGGTCACCTTCACGGTGTCGGCGAGCTTGTTGACGCCGCGCTCCAGGGCGCGACGGGCGTCCTCGTCGAACTTAAGAATCTTGGCCATGCCTGCGAACTACCTCGTCTACTCGTCTAATCACGTCGTCACGGACGGTAAGGACGGCGAAAGAAACCGCCCCGGGGTCCCGGCCTCAAGGACACGGACTCCCGGGGCGGGATCACGGCTGGTGCAGCCGGGGATTTACTTCTCGACGATCGCGAGAACGTCGCGGGCCGAGAGGACGAGGTACTCCTCGCCGCTGTACTTGACCTCGGTGCCGCCGTACTTGCTGTAGAGCACGACGTCGCCCACGGAGACGTCGAGCGGCAGCCGCTTGCCGTCCTCGAAGCGGCCCGGGCCCACAGCCAGGACGACGCCCTCCTGGGGCTTCTCCTTGGCGGTGTCCGGGATGACCAGGCCGGAGGCCGTGGTCTGCTCGGCGTCGAGCGGCTGGACCACGATGCGGTCCTCAAGCGGCTTGATGGCAACCTTGGTGCTGGCGGTCGTCACGATCCGACCTCCCCCTTCAAAGGGCTCACGGGAGTGTCTGTCTGGGTCGGCGACCTGGTAGGCCCGTCGTCGCGGGTGCCGGACCTGCCCGTCGCTGTTTGTCTGGCACTCAGCGGTGCCGAGTGCCAGAAGTGAGACTAGGACGGCTTTAGCACTCGGTCAAGCGGAGTGCCAGCCGCGCGCCGCCGTCCGGGGTCGGCGTCCCCCTTCCGCGGGGGGAGAATGGGCGCGTGACGCCCGAGGATCTTGAGGGACTGCTGACCGCGGAGGGCCAGAACCTGCTGGCGGGGCTGCGGGAGCACGACCCCGTGGACGACCTGGCGGCGGCCACCAGGCTGCGGCGTACGCACGACGCGGGGCTGGTCGCCGCCGCGCTCGGCCAGGCGCGGCTGCGGCAGCGGGCGGTGGCGAAGTTCGGCGCGGCCGACGCGCACCGGATGTACTTCACGCCGCATGGCCTCGAACAGTCCACCCGCGCGTCGGTGGCGGCCCACCGGGCGCGCAGGTTCGCCGCGTTCGGGCCGGCGGCGGTGGCCGACTTGTGCTGCGGCGTCGGCGGCGACGTCCTGGCCATGCTGCGGGCCGGCCTGTCCGTGACGGCCGTCGACCGCGACCCGCTGACCTGCGCGGTGATCACGGCGAACGCCGCCGCGCTGGGCCTGGCCGACCGCCTTGAGGTCAGGTGCGCGGACGTGACGGACGTCGGCACGGGCGGCCTCGACGGGGTGTTCGTGGACCCGGCCCGGCGCACCGCCCGGGGCCGGGTCTTCGACCCCGAGGCGTATTCGCCGCCGCTGTCGTGGGCGCTGCACGCGGCGGCCACCGGTTCACCCGGAGCGGTGAAGGTCGCCCCCGGCATCCCGCACGAGGCGGTGCCGCCCGCCGCGGAGGCCGAGTGGATCTCGGACGGCGGCGACGTCAAAGAGGCGGTGCTGTGGTTCGACGGCCGCGGCGACCGCGTACGCCCCGGCGCCCGCCGCGCGACCCTGCTGCCCTCGGGTGCCACGCTCACCGGGCGCGGCCTGCCCGACCCCCCGGTGCGGCCGGTCGGGCGCTACCTCTACGAGCCGGACGGCGCCGTCATCCGCGCGCATCTGGTGGCCGAGGTCGCGGAGGAGCTGGACGGCGGCCTGATCGACCCGACGATCGCGTACATCACCTCCGACGAGCGGCGGGCGACGCCATATGCGACGGCGTACGAGATCACCGATGTGCTGCCGTTCGGCCTGAAACGGCTCAAGGCGCTGCTGCGGGAGCGCGGGGTCGGCGTCCTGACGGTGAAGAAGCGCGGGTCCGCGGTGGATCCGGAAGACCTCCGCCGCCGGGTGCGGCCCCAGGGCCCGCACTCCGCCACGGTCTTCCTCACCCGCACCGCCGGCGCCCCGTCCATGCTCCTGGGCCACCCGGCCGCGGCGGGGGGTGCCCCGTAGGGGCGCGGGGAACCGCGCGAGGAACCGCCCACCGGCCGGTGGTCCGGACGCGACAGCGACAGCCCCTGTCACCCCGTGGCGACCCGCACCCCGTCGACGGCTGGTCGGACCGTTCCCCGCCCCCCCCCGGCCGGTCGTCAGACGTAGTCCTCCAGCCGGGCGAGGGTGAAGCCCTGCGAGGCGACCTGCCGCAGCAGGTTGGCCGTCATCACCGTCATCGTCTCCCCCTTGAGCTGCGACGGGCCGCGGAAATGCGCCAGGATGATGTCACCGGGGTGGAATTTCTTGTCGGGGCGCTGGAATTGCACCTTCTTGATCTGCATCGACTCCCGCCAGAGAATCATCGCCCGCAGGCCGCCGCAGGATTTCACCGCGGCCCGCGTGGCGTCGTTGTAGTTCCCGTAGGGCGGCCGGAAGAGCCCGGGAGCGGTCCCGTATTCCCGGGTGAGTTTCGTCTGCTGCGTGCAGATCTCGTGCTTCTGCTGCGCCAACGACTTGGTGTGCAGGTCAGGGTGGCTGAGCGTGTGGTTCTGTATCGAATTGCCCAGCGCCTGGAGCGGCCGGAAGAAGCCGTAGTCGTTCTTGATGATGTCGTCGGTCAGGAACATCGTGAACGGGATTTTGAGGTCCCGCATCATCGCGACGAATTTCGGGTCCTTCTCGGCGCCGTCGTCGAAGGTGAGAAACACGATCTTCTGGCTGGTCGGTATGTCGCTGACCGCCGGTATCTTTCCGTCGCCGGTGCGTATCGGCTTGACGGCGGGCGGGGCGGGGGGCGGCGGGAGCAGCGGGATGCCCCATTTGCGGAAGGCGGCGGCCCGGTCGTCGGCCGGGGACGGCTTCGCGGCGGGGCTCGTGGCGGCCGTCGTGGCGTCCCTGGAGGCCGGGGAGCCCGCGGGGGTACCCCCGGAGCAGCCGGCGGTGAACAGCAGGCCCAGGAGCAGGAGGAGGGCGGTTTTCCCGCGGTGTGCGCGCATGGGGGAGGGACCCTACGTCGTCGGTGCTGCAACGTCATGGAGCGAGCGCGCGGCGCGGACTGGGGGTGGTCGGCCGCGCGCTCACCCAGGACGAGTGCTTTTTCAGCCCGCGGGTTCCACCGCGACCGACGAGAAGCGCCATCGGTGCACCTCGCGCCGCACCAGACCGGCGTCCGGCGCCGGCAGGTCCGGCAGGTCCGCGTCGTATCCGGCGGCCCACCAGGTCAGCACCAGGACGCGGTCACCGGGTGCGGTGAGGAACTCGCGCCGCAGGAAGCCGCCGGGCAGCGCGGCGGCGGCCTCCCGCGCCCAGGCGAGGAGTTCGCCGCCGCGGCCCTTGGCGGCGGCGGCCTCCCACATCAGCGTGACGGTCATCCGTAGAGGTTGTCCTTGCTCAGCTCGTGCACATGGTCGTGGCTCAGCCCGTGCGCGTGACCGTGCGCAGACCCGTGCGCGTGAGCGTTGGCCGGCTCGTGCGTGTGGCCGGGCACGGAGACCTCGGTCACCGGCAGCGAGGAGTCCGCCGGGAGGTCGAGGGTGGACGCGGGGCGGCCCCTGGCCACCATCTCGGCGCCCAGCGCCGCCACCATCGCCCCGTTGTCCGTGCAGAGCCCGGGCCGGGGCACCCGCAGCCGGATGCCGGCGTCCTCGCAGCGCTCCAGGGCCAGCGAGCGCAGCCGGGAGTTGGCGGCCACTCCGCCGCCGATCATCAGATGGTCGACGCCGTTGTCCTTGCAGGCCCTGATCGCCTTGCGGGTCAGCACGTCGGCCACCGCCTCCTGGAAGGACGCGGCCACGTCGGCGATCGGCACGTCCTCGCCGTCCCTGCGGCGGGCCTCGACCCAGCGGGCCACGGCGGTCTTGAGGCCGGAGAAGGAGAAGTCGTAGCGCGGGTCGCGCCCGCCGGTCAGGCCGCGGGGGAAGGCGATGGCGGCGGGGTCGCCCTCGCGGGCGCGGCGGTCGATCGCGGGACCGCCGGGGAAGCCGAGCCCGAGCACCCGGGCGACCTTGTCGAAGGCCTCGCCCGCCGCGTCGTCGATGGTGGCGCCCAGCGGCCGTACGTCGCCGGTGATGTCGGGGGCCAGCAGCAGCGAGGAGTGGCCCCCGGAGACCAGCAGCGCCATCGTCGGCTCGGGCAGGGCGCCGTGTTCGAGCTGGTCGACGCAGATGTGCGAGGCGAGGTGGTTGACCCCGTAGAGCGGCTTGCCGAGCGCGTACGCGTACGCCTTCGCCGCCGACACCCCGACCAGCAGCGCGCCCGCCAGCCCCGGGCCGGCGGTCACGGCGATGCCGTCGAGGTCGCGGGCGCTCACCCCGGCCTGTTTCAGCGCCCGCTGGATGGTGGGGACCATCGCCTCCAGGTGGGCGCGGCTGGCGACCTCGGGGACGACGCCGCCGTAGCGGGCGTGCTCGTCGACGCTGGAGGCGACCGCGTCGGCCAGCAGGGTGTGCCCGCGGACGATGCCGACGCCGGTCTCGTCGCACGAGGTCTCGATGCCGAGCACTAGGGGTTCGTCAGCCATGGATTTCCTCAGCCAGGTTCTGTGCCGGGTCGGCGCGGCGCATGACGAGCGCGTTGACGTTGCCCGGCTGGTAGTAGCCCTTGCGGATGCCGATCGGCTCGAAGCCGAAGCGGGTGTAGAGCCGCTGGGCGCGGGCGTTGTCGACCCGCACTTCGAGCAGCACCTCGTGGCATTCCGCGGCGGTCGCGGCCCGCAGCAGGGCGGTGAGCAGCAGGGCGCCGAGCCCGGTGCCCCAGTGGTCGCGCGCGGCGGCGATGGTCTGGACGTCGCCGGTGCCCGCGACCGCCGCGAGCCCGGCATAGCCGACGATCCGGCCCTCGGGTGTCTCCGCGACAACGTACGTACGCGTCGCGGCCGGGTGCCTGGCGTCGGCGAGTTCCGACCAGAACATGCCGCGGGACCAGGCGTCGTCGGGGAAGAGGGCGTGTTCGAGGGCGATCACCCGGTCCAGGTCCCACCAGCGCATGTCGCGCAGGACGGCATCGCTCACTTCGGCAGGACCGCCTTGTATCCCGCGGGCACCTGGGCGTCGGGGCGGCGCAGGTAGAGCGGCAGCGCGGGGGCGAAGGCCTCGCCCGCGGCCAGCCGGCGGGCGGCGAGCGCGGCGAGCGAGCCGGCCGACTGGTGGGCGGGGTCGGGGCGGTGGCCGGGGAAGGCGTCCGGGTAGAGCGCGGCGCCCGCGCCGACCGCGGGCAGCGCCCGTACGTCGGCGGGCAGGTCCGCGGCCCGGCCCACGGCGGGTTCGGTGACGCGGACGGCGGGGCCGTCGTAGCGAGCCCAGTAGACCTCTTTGCGGCGCGCGTCGGTGGCGACGGTGAACGGCCCTTCGAGACCGGCCTCGCCCGCCGCCCAGGCGAGCCCGTCCAGGGTGCACACGCCGTGCACGGGGACGTCCAGGGCGTCGCCGAAGGACGCGGCGGTGACCAGGCCGACCCGCAGCCCGGTGTAGGGGCCGGGGCCGACGCCGACGACGATGCCGGTGACCTCGGCGAGCGTACGGCCCGCGGCGGTCAGGACCCGGTCGACGGCGGGCACGAGCAGCTCGCCGTGCCTGCGCGCGTCGACCACCGTGGACTCGGCGAGCACCCGCTCCCCGTCGTGCAGGGCGGCGGTGACGGCGGGCGTGGCGGTGTCGAAGGCAAGCAGCAGCACGCCCCCAGGGTACGGGCAGCGTCCGTGCGTACGCGGCGGTGGTCGCCGCGGCTGCTACCGTCAACCGGGAGCGAGCGCGCAACCCGACCGGAGGACACCCGTGGCAATAAAAGCCGGCACCCTCGTCTCGGGACTGACCGCGGCGGCCCTGGTGGTGATCGCGGTCCTGGCCGCGCAGGCGTCGGGATCCGCGCCGAAGACCCCGGCGGCCGGGCATTCCGCCAGCCCGCCGAAGAAGTCGGCCCCGGCCAAGCCCACCCCGAGGACGTATCCGCTGCCGCTGCACTCGGGCATAGGAAAACGCGTCGTCTACAGCCTCTCGGGGCAGCGGGTGTGGCTGGTGGACGACGGCAACAGGGTGCTGCGCACCTATCCGGTGGTCCCGGGCAACGTGGCACCCGCCAAGGGGCTGCACCACGTGTTCTTCCGGCGCGCCGCAGGCGTCGGCGGCGACGGCAAGCCGGTCGAGCACACCGTGCTGTTCGCGATGACCGGCGGTGTCAACGTCGGATTCAGCGCGGCCGTGGACGGTTCGCTGACCAAGCCGGACCCGGCGAAGCAGACCGCGGCGATCCGGGCGTCCCGCGCCGACACCACCGCGCTGTGGCAGATGGCGACCATGGGCAGCGCCATCGACGTGATGCCCTGAGCGCCTTCCCGGCGCGTGCAGCGGGCACGGCGATGTCCTGCGGCCTCGCGGACGTCACGCATTGCCGCGCCCGCGGGGATTCACCCGTTCGCGCTATGCCGCGTCCTCCTCGGGGACGGTAGGCCGAGGCGTGGCGGGCGGCGGGGTGGAGATCCTGCGGGCCGCCTCCGCGGCGGCCAGCAGGTCGCGGAAGGTGGGGGCGGGCCGCGATTCGGGCTGGTCGTGGGCCGACATGGTGCCTCCCCGAGCGGTGGAAGTTAGGCAGCCCTAAGCGGGCGCCCGGAACCAGGACACCACGGGTGCCGGTCCCTGCGCAACATCTTCCCGACAGCCTGTCGGTTCAAGCCCCGCCGCCTTCCGTGCGGCGCCGCCGCGCGCTCACGCCTCCAGCTGCGCCAGGTCCGTGGCGGCCCAGCGCGGGCCGATACCGCTCACCGTCACCACCCGGGCGTCGTCGTCGGCGTCGGGCGTGGAGCCGACCGTGCGCTCGATGACCACCTGGAGGCGGGTTTCGGACAGCTCCTCGACCTTGCCCTCGCCCCATTCGACGACCACCACCGACTCGGGCAGCGACACATCGAGGTCCAGGTCCTCCATCTCGTCGAGGCCGCCGCCGAGGCGGTAGGCGTCCACGTGGACCAGGGCGGGGCCGCCGGTCAGCGAGGGGTGGACGCGGGCGATGACGAAGGTCGGCGAGGTGACGGCGCCGCGTACGCCCAGGCCCTCGCCCAGGCCCCGGGTCAAGGTGGTCTTGCCCGCGCCGAGTTCGCCGTTGAGCAGGACCAGGTCGCCGGGCCCGAGCAGCGCGGCGAGGCGCCGCCCCAGGTCACGCATGCGCTCGGCGGTACGTACGGTGATCCGGACCGCGGCGGGAATCCGGTTCTGCGTGCCCGCGGGATACGGGTTGTGCGGTGTGCCCATGACCGCGAAGCCTACGCGCCGCCCGCCGCGGGCCGCCCGCCGCCGGCCACGGCGTCGCCCGCCGTCGCAAGCTCGCGCAGCCCGTCGGCGACCGGCGCCTGGACCGAATCCGAGGCCTGCGCGATCAGCAGCGCGAGGGCGGGTATGACCAGTTCCGGCCGTTCGAATATCACCAGGTGCCCGGCGCCCGGCACGATGACCAGCTCGGCCTCCGGCAGCTTCTCGGCGATCTCGGTGCTGTGCGCGCTGGGCGTCAGCAGGTCCTTGTCCCCGGCCAGTACGAGCCCGGGCAGCCCGTCGAGAAGGGCGAGCGAATCGCCCTTCTCGTGCTCGGTGAAGGCCGGGTAGAACTCGGCGACCACGTCGATCGGCGTCGACTCGATCAGCCGCTCGGCGAACCGCCCGACCGCGGGGTCCACGTCGGAGCCGAACGAATAGCGCTTGATGATCCCGGCGAACAGCTCCGCGGTGGCCCGGCGCGCCCGCTCCACCAGCTCGGCCTGGCTGCCCATGATCCTCAGCAGCCCCGGCGCGACCGCGCGGAAGGCCCGCGCGCCGACCGCGGGCAGCCCGAGGGTGACCGCGGCCAGCTTGCCCGACGAGGTCGAGATGAAGCCGACCCCGGCGATCCGCTCGCGCACGTAGTCGGGGAACTGCTCGGCGAAGGCCATCACCGTCATACCGCCCATCGAGTGCCCGACCAGCACCACGGGGCCTTCAGGGACGGCCGCGTCCAGTACGGCCCTGAGGTCGCGGCCGAGCTGGTCGATGGTCGCCGGACCGCCCGCCATCTGGTCCCGGCCGCGCTCGCTGCGGCCGTGGCTGCGCTGGTCCCAGTAGACGGCGCGGACCGTGCCGCGCAGGGCGGCCCGCTGGAAGTGCCAGGAGTCCTGGTTCAGGCAGTAGCCGTGGCAGAAGACCACGGTGACCGGCAGCGGCGCCGGGCCGCCCGGCGCCGTACCCGCGCCCCTGCGGCCGCGCAGCCAGCCGCGCCGGGACGGCTCGGCCGGCTCGGGGGCCGCCGCGTCCTCGGTCTCGTAGTACAGCTCGGTGCCGTCCTCCGCGGCCACGGTGCCCGCCGCCCCGCGCAGGCTGCCGTACGGGCCCGTCGCGTCCAGCGCCAGCTGCGCCTTGCGGCGTACGCCCCGGCCGACGGTGACCCGCTCGATCGCCAGCCCGGCGGCGGCACCCGCGGCCACCACGCCGATCGCGGCGCCGAACAGCCCGGCCCGCTCCCACTTCGCCCCGTCAGCCACCGGCTCAGCCACTCTCCCCGTACACCCGCGGCACCCGGCCGCCGATCCGCGAGACGATCTCGTACGCGATGGTGCCGGACGCCCGCGCCCAGTCCTCCGCGGTCGGCTCGCCCCGGTCGCCGGGGCCGAACAGCAGCACCTCGTCACCCGCCGCCGCGGCATCGCCGCCGAGGTCCACCACGAACTGGTCCATCGCCACCCGTCCCGCCACCGTCCGCCACTTCCCGGCCACCAGCACCGGGCCCACGCCGGACGCATGCCGCGGCACACCGTCTGCGTACCCCAGCGGGACCAGCGCAAGCGTCGTCGGACCCGGCGTCACATAGTGGTGGCCGTAACTGACCCCGTGGCCGCCGGGCACCGCCTTGACCGACGCCAGCCGGGCGGCCAGCGTCATCACCGGCCGCAGCCCGAAGTCCTCGGGGCCGCCGACCTGCGGCACCGGGGAGATGCCGTACATGGCCACGCCGGGCCGCACCAGGTCGAAATGCGACTCGGGCAGCGTCAAGGTGCCGGGCGAATTGGCGATGTGCCGCACTTCCGGGTCCAGGCCGGCGTCGGCCGCCTGCGCCAGCGCGGTGCGGAAGACGCCGAGTTCACGCTCGATCGAGGGGTGCCCGGGCTCGTCGGCGCAGGAGAAGTGCGCCCACAGGCCGGTGACCCGGATCAGCCCGGTCTTCTCCGCCGCCCTGGCCGCGGCGGTCAGCGCGGGCCACTCGGCGGGCTGCGCCCCGTTGCGCCCGAGGCCCGCGTCGACCTTGAGCTGTACGCGCGCGGTGCGGCCCGCGGCCCGCGCCGCCGCCACCACCTCGTCCAGCGCCCATCGCGCGCTGACGGTCACGTCGATGTCGGCCTCGACGCAGTCGCGCCAGGGCCCGCCCGGGGTCCACAGCCAGCACAGCACCCTGCCGCCGACGCCTGCCGCGCGCAGCGCCAGCGCCTCCTCGGGCGTGGCCACGCCCAGCCAGGTGGCGCCGCCCTCGATCGCGGCCCGCGCGCACGGCACCATGCCGTGGCCGTACGCGTCGGCCTTCACCACCGCCATGAAGGCCGCGGCGGGGGCCTTCGCCCGCAGTGCCTCGACGTTCGCTCGCAGCGCGCCCAGGTCGATTCGTGCGCAGGCACGCCCGTTCGTCATGTCGTTCATCCAGGTCAGTGTCTCAGGCGTGCGGTGCGCTCGCGCTTGGCGCCTCGCTGGACCAAGGGGGTGCCCCTTGCGGCCCTCTCCCTACCCGCGGCTGCGGCGGGGCCTGAGCGCGCAGTTCCCCGCGCCCCCGGGGTGGTGGCCGTCCCGTCCCCACACGACGGTCCGCCATGGCTGGTCGCGCAGTTCCCCGCGCCCCCGGGTGATGGCCACTTGCGGTGGCGTCGCCTGCCTGCGGCTGCGTCGTGGTTGCCCGCGCAGTTCCCCGCGCCCCTGGAAGGGGCGCCCTCTGCGGCAGAGGAGGCGTCTTCCGCAGGAACGCACCCTCTACGGCAGAGGAACTGTGCCCCAAAGGGGCGCGAGGAACTGCGCGCGCAACCACCACGGCGGGAAAGAAACACCGCCGCAGCAAGTGGCAACCCCTCGGGGGCGCGAGGAACTGCGCGACAAGCCACGACGCACCGCAAGGTGAACGCCCACCGCAAGTGGCACCCGCCCAGGGGCGGCGCGGGGAACCGCGCGACCAGCCTCCCGCCGGGCCGCAGGCGGCGGGCCGGCGCAAGTGGCAACCCCCCACCGCCGCACGCAGCGGTCAGCTGCGCCAGGCCGCCGGGATGGACTCGGCCACATCCATCGCCGTGAGAGGCCCCTCGGTGAGGCGGGCCGCCAGACCGTGGAGGTAGGCGCCGACCGAGGCGGCGTCGCGGGCCGCGAGGCCGGCCGCCAGGAGGGAGCCGGTGAGGCCGGAGAGGATGTCACCGCTGCCCGCGGTGGCGAGCCACGCCGTACCGGTGGGGTTGACGCGGACGGGGCCGCCGTCCGGCGCCGCAACAAGCGTGGTGGAGCCCTTGAGCAGGACGGTGGCGCGGTAGGCCGCGGAGAGGGCGCGTACGGCGTCCAGGCGGGCCGCCTCGATGTCCTCGCGGGGCCGCCCGAGAAGCGCCGCCGCCTCCCCGGCGTGCGGGGTGAGCACGGTCGGCGCGGTCCGGGCCGCGACCGCCTCGCGGCTCAAGAGGCGCAGCCCGTCCGCGTCGACGAGGACGGGCACATCGGAGTCCAGGACTTCCGCGACCGCGGCCCTGGCGTCGGCGGAGTCGCCGAGCCCGGGTCCGACGACCCAGGCCTGCACGCGGCCCGCGTCATGCGGGGAGCCGGTGGAGACCAGCGTCTCGGGGTGCCGGGCCAGAACGGCGGCGGCCCCGCCGCCGACGTAGCGGACAGCCCCCGCGCCGCCGCGAATGGCGCCGGAGACGGCGAGCACCGCGGCGCCCGGGTAGCGGTCGGAGCCGGCGACGACGCCCACGACCCCGCGCCGGTATTTGTCGCTCTCCCCGCTCGGCCGCGGCAGCAGCGCGGCCACGCCGGCGTGCTGGAGCGCTTCGACCGCGGGCGCGCCCAGGTCCGCGTCCAGGCCGATGTCGATGAGCCGCAGGGCGCCCGCGAGCCCGGCGGCGGGGTCGATGAGCAGCCCCGGCTTGTACGTGCCGAAGGTGACGGTGACATCGGCGTGCACGGCCTCCCCCGCGACCTCGCCGGTGTCGGCGTCGACCCCGCTGGGCAGGTCGACGGCCACGACCGCGGCCCGCGCGTCGTAGGCGGCCCGCATCAGGTCCGCGGCCTGCGGGCGCAGCCCGCCCTTGCCGCCGATGCCGACGACGCCGTCGTAGACGAGGTGGGCGCGGGCGACGGCCGCGAGCCCGGCGTCCGCTTCCGCGACCCGGCCGCCGGCGGCCCGCAGCGCCGCGAGCCCGCCGGCGTGCGCCCGCTCGGGCGACAGCAGCACCGCGGTGACCCCCGCGCCGCGCCGCGCCAGCCGCGCCCCGGCGTAGAGCGCGTCGCCGCCGTTGCTGCCGCTCCCGGCGAGCACGACGACCCTGGACCCGTACACCCGCCCGAGCACATCGGCACCGACCGCCGCGAGCCCGGCGGCGGCCCGCTGCATGAGCGCCCCTTCCGGCAGCCGCGCCATGAGCGCGCCCTCCGCGTCCCGTACGGCCTGCACCGTGTGCGCGTACCTCATCGCGAAACCCTCCCGTCGGCCCTGCGTTCGACGATACGTACCCGCTGCCGCCCCGGCACCCCGGCCCCGGGTCAGCCCTCCGCGATCACCACGGCCGAGGCGACGCCCGCGTCATGGCTGAGGGACAGGTGCCAGCTGCGGACGCCGAGTTCGGCCGCGCGGGCGGCGACCGTACCGGTGACCGCCAGCGACGGGCGGCCCGAGGGCTCGGTGGAGACCTCGGCGTCGAGCCAGACCAGTCCCGGCGGCGCGCCGAGCGCCTTGGCCAGCGCCTCCTTGGCCGCGAAACGGGCCGCGAGGGAGGCAGGGCCGCGCGGGTCGCCGGAGGGCAGCCGCAATTCCGCGGGTGTGAAGAGGCGTTCCGCCAGGCCCGGGCTGCGCTCCAGGGCGGCGGCGAAACGGTCGATCTCGGCGACGTCGATGCCGACCCCGACGATCATCGGACCACCGCCACGAGGTCCGCGCGGCACGGCCGCGTCCGCCTGGCCGCCGCAAAGTCCCGCCCGGTGCACTCCGCATCGCCGCACATGCGCCCAGCTTAGGCCGCGCCCGCCGCCCGCCCGCCGCCGTGCGGCACCGGCGCACACCGTGCACGCCCGCGTAAGCCCACCGCCGCACCGCCGCCCGAGGCGCCCTGCGAGGATGCTCACCGTGACCACCACGCCGACCGCGCCCGCCAGCCCCTTCGTCGACCTGACGAGGGAGCAGTGGAGCGCGCTGCGCGACCGCACCCCGCTGCCGCTGACCGCCGAGGAGGTGGAGCGGCTGCGCGGGCTCGGCGACGTCATCGACCTGGACGAGGTGGTGGACGTCTACCTGCCGCTGTCCCGGCTGCTGAATCTCTACGTGGCCGCGCACAGCGGCCTGCGCGGCGCCCTGAACACCTTCCTGGCCGGCGCGGCGGGCGGCCCGCAGCCGGGCACACCGTTCGTCATAGGCGTGGCCGGGAGTGTGGCGGTGGGCAAGTCCACCACCGCCCGGCTGCTCCAGGCGCTGCTGGCGCGCTGGCCCGAGCACCCGCGGGTCGAGCTGGTCACCACCGACGGCTTCCTGCTGCCCAACGCGGAATTGCTGCGGCGCGGCCTGATGTCGCGCAAGGGCTTCCCCGAGTCGTACGACCGGCGCGCGCTGACCCGCTTCGTCGCCGACGTGAAGTCCGGCAAGGCCGAGGTCACCGCGCCGGTCTACTCCCACCTCTTCTACGACATCGTGCCCGGCGAGCTGCTCACCGTCCGCAGGCCCGACATCCTCATCGTCGAGGGCCTCAATGTGCTCCAGCCCGCGCTGCCAGGGCAGGACGGCCGCACCAGGGTCGGGCTCGCCGACTACTTCGACTTCAGCGTCTACGTCGACGCCCGCACCGAGGACATCGAACGGTGGTATCTCGGCCGGTTCCGCAAGCTGCGCGAGACCGCGTTCCAGAACCCGGACTCGTACTTCACGAAATACACCCGGGTGGCCGAGGACGAGGCGATGGACTACGCCCGGATGGTCTGGCAGACCGTCAACCGGCCCAACCTCGAACAGAATGTGCTGCCGACCCGCAGCCGGGCGACGCTGGTCCTGCGCAAGAACCAGGACCACAAGGTGCAGCGGCTGTCCCTGCGCAAATTGTGACGCCTGCGAGAGCCGTCACCTGGTGACGGCGAGCCGAGCCCGGCCCAGCTCCGCCCGGACCGCCCCGCGCGGGAGGCGCGGGACGGGTGCAGGCGTGACGCCGCTCAGCCCAGCGAGGACTTCACCACGTCCGCGAGGCGGCCCGCGACCGATCTCGCGTGGTCGATGTCGGCGGCCTCGACCATGACGCGGACCAGCGGCTCGGTCCCGGAGGGCCGCAGCAGCACCCGCCCGGTCGCGCCCAGCTCCGCCTCCGCCTCCGCGACGGCCGCGACCAGCTCGGGCGCGGTGGCCGCCCGGCTCCTGTCGACGTCCGGCACATTGATCAGGACCTGCGGCAGCCGCTGCATGACCGCGGCGAGGTCGGCCAGCGGGCGGCCGGTCTCCATCACCCGGGCGGCCAGCAGCAGCCCGGTCAGGGTGCCGTCGCCGGTGGTGGCGTGGTCGAGCACGATGACATGGCCCGACTGCTCGCCGCCGAGGGCGTAGCCGTGCTCCTTCATCGACTCCAGGACGTAGCGGTCACCGACCGCGGTCTGCACCAGGGTGATGCCCTCGCGCTCCATGGCCAGCTTGAAGCCCAGGTTGGACATGACCGTGCCGACGACGGTGTTGCCGCGCAGCTCGCCCCGCTCGTGCAGTGCCACCGCCAGGATCGCCAGGATCTGGTCGCCGTCGACCTCCTCGCCGGCCGCGTCCACCGCGAGGCAGCGGTCGGCGTCGCCGTCGTGCGCGATGCCGAAGTCGGCGCCCTGCTCCACGACGGCGGCCTTGAGCAGGTCCAGATGGGTGGAGCCGCAGCCGTCGTTGATGTTGAGGCCGTCGGGCTTGGCGCCGATCGTGACGACCTCGGCGCCGGCCCGCGAGAACGCCTCGGGCGACACCCAGGACGCGGCGCCGTGCGCCTCGTCGAGGACGACCTTGAGCCCGTCGAGGCGGTTGGGCAGCACGCCGATGAGGTGGGCGACGTACTGGTCGAAGCCCTCGTCGTAGTCGCGCACCCGGCCCACGCCCGCGCCGGTGGGCCGCAGCCAGGGGGCGCCGGTGCGGTGCTCCTCGTAGATCTTCTCGATCTGGTCCTCGAGGTCGTCGTCCAGCTTGTGGCCGCCGCGGGCCAGGAACTTCACCCCGTTGTCGGGCATCGCGTTGTGGCTGGCGGACAGCATCACGCCGAGGTCGGCGCCCAGCGCACCGGTGAGATACGCCACCGCCGGGGTGGGCAGCACACCGACCCGCAGGACGTCCACGCCCGCGCTCGCGAGGCCCGCCACGACGGCGGCCTCCAGGAATTCGCCCGAGGCGCGCGGATCGCGCCCGACCACCGCGACCGGCCGGTGCCCGGCGAAGGTCCCCGCTTCCGCCAGAACGTGCGCCGCCGCGACCGACAGGCCCAGCGCCAGCTCGGCGGTGAGGTCCGCGTTGGCGATACCGCGGACCCCGTCGGTGCCGAAGAGTCGTCCCACTGTGTGTCCTCCGATGCGATACGGCGGCTCTGCCGTCGCGGCCGTGCCCGGCCGTACTCATGTACGCAGGTGCCGTGCGCGGTGTCCCGGCCGCGCACCTGCTTGGTGCATGACGCTTGGCGCCCTGTACTTGGTTGTACCAGTCGTATCACCACAGATATACGACGGCGGCGCCACATGCGAACGCCCCGGAGGCAATGGTGTGCCTCCGGGGCGTTGTGCAGCGGCAACGGCGTGCCGGTGCGACTAGCGCTTGCTGAACTGCGGCGCCTTGCGGGCCTTCTTCAGACCGGCCTTCTTCCGCTCGACCGCACGGTCGTCACGGGTCAGGAAGCCGGCCTTCTTGAGCGGGCCGCGGTTGTTGTCGACGTCGGCCTCGTTCAGCGCACGGGCGACACCGAGGCGCAGCGCACCGGCCTGGCCCGAGATGCCGCCGCCGCTGATGCGGGCGATGACGTCGTAGCGGTTGTCGAGTTCGAGCACCTTGAAGGGCTCGTTGACTTCCTGCTGGTGCACCTTGTTCGGGAAGTAGCCCTCAAGGGTGCGGCCGTTGATCTTCCACTTTCCGCTGCCCGGGACGATCCGGACGCGGGCGATGGACTGCTTGCGGCGGCCGGTGCCGGCAGCCGGCTGCGGGTCGCCGAAGCGCGAGGCGAGCGACTCGGAGGTGTACTCCCCCTCGACGGCCTCGGACTCGAAGGTGGTGATCTCCTCGAAAGGCTCGTCGCCCTCGATGACGGTCTCGGCAGTGGTCTCAGCCACGATTCTCCTCAGGTTCTTTCTGGTAGCTGGTGGCCGGGAACTACTGCGCGACCTGGGTGATCTCGAACGGCACCGGCTGCTGGGCAGCGTGCGGGTGCTGGTCGCCCGAGTAGACCTTCAGCTTGGAGAGCATCTGACGGCCCAGGGTGTTCTTCGGAAGCATGCCCTTGACGGCCTTCTCGACGGCCTTCTCGGGATTCTTCTCCAGCAGCTCGTCATAGCGCACGGAACGCAGACCGCCCGGGTAACCCGAGTGGCGGTAGGCCATCTTCTGGGTCCGCTTGTTACCCGAGAGGTGGACCTTGTCGGCGTTGATGATGATGACGAAGTCGCCGGTGTCGACGTGGGGCGCGTAGATGGGCTTGTGCTTGCCCCGCAGAAGGGTGGCGGCCTGAGTGGCCAGACGGCCCAGGACAACGTCCTGCGCGTCGATGACATGCCACTGGCGCTGGACATCGCCGGGCTTGGGGCTGAACGTACGCACGGTCGTAGCCTTCGCTTCTTCTCAGTAGTGGTTTCCCCTGACCCGCCGCGAGGGCGGTGGGGAAGGGTCCTGACAAGGCCACCCGGACGATCACGACAGCCATGGCCGCATACGGGGACGCAACCCGTCTGCCTGCCGCTGGTCATCGGCCCGGTGGACCGGCGTAAGGGCCCCTCACGTGAGATAGAGCAAGCCAATACGCATAACGAACCCGAAGAATACCCGGGCGGCCCCCGGCGGGTCAAAACGCGTGTGCGGCCCCGGCCGTGGACCCCCTCACCGTTCGCGCTCCACGCGGCGCTCGTCCCACACCGGAGCGGCCGTCTCGCGGACCAGCCCGTCGGAGCCGAAGACCAGGTAGCGGTCGAAACTGCGGGCGAACCAGCGGTCGTGCGTGACCGCCAGCACCGTACCGTCGTAGGCCTCCAGGCCCTCCTGGAGGGCTTCCGCGCTCTCCAGGTCGAGGTTGTCCGTCGGCTCGTCCAGCAGCAGCGCGGTCGTGCCCTCCAGCTCCATCAGCAGGATCTGGAAGCGGGCCTGCTGCCCGCCGGACAGCTTGTCGAAGGGCTGGTCGCCCTGCCGTTCCAGTTCGTACCGGCGCAGCACCGACATCGCCCGCCCGCGGTCCCTGGCGTGCTCGGTCCACAGGATGTCCACCAGCGGGCGCCCGCGCAGCTCGGGGTGCGCGTGGGTCTGCGCGAAGTGGCCGGGCACGACCCGGGCGCCCAGCTTGTACGTGCCCTTGTGCGCCACGCCCGTGTCCCCCGCCAGCAGCCGCAGGAAATGCGACTTGCCCGAGCCGTTCGAGCCGAGCACCGCGACCCGCTCGCCGTAGAAGACCTCCAGGTCGAAGGGTTTCATCAGGCCGGTCAGCTCCAGCTTCTCGCAGGTCACCGCCCGTACACCGGTCCTGCCGCCCTTGAGCCGCATCCTGATGTCCTGCTCGCGCGGCGGCTCCTGCGGGGCGCCCGCGTCCTCGAACCGCTTCAGCCGGGTCTGCGCCGCGTGGTAGCGCGAGGCCATGTCGGGGCTGTTCGCCGCCTGCTGCCGCAGCCGCAGCACCATCGCCTTGAGCTTGGCGTGCTCCTCCTCCCAGCGGCGGCGCAGTTCCTCGAAGCGGGCGAAGCGCTCCTTGCGGGCCTCGTGGAAGGTGTCGAAACCGCCGCCGTGCACCCAGGTCGTGGACCCGGTCGGCCCGGTCTCCACGCTGACGATCTTCTCCGCGGTACGCGACAGCAGCTCGCGGTCGTGGCTGACGAACAGCACGGTCTTGCGGGTGGCGGCGATCTGCTCCTCCAGCCAGCGCTTGCCCGGCACGTCCAGGTAGTTGTCCGGCTCGTCGAGCAGCAGCACCTCGTCGGGACCGCGCAGCAGCGCCTCGAGCACCAGCCGCTTCTGCTCGCCGCCGGACAGCGTCTTGACCTCGCGCCACTGCGCCCGCTCGTACGGGACGCCGAGCGCCGCCATCGTGCACATGTCCCACAGCGTCTCGGCCTCGTAGCCGCGCGCCTCGGCCCAGTCGCCCAGCGCGTGCGCGTACGCCATCTGCGCCGGCTCGTCGTCCTGCGCCATGATCGCCAGCTCGGCCGCGTCCACCGCCTCCGCGGCCTCGCGGATCCGCGGGTGCGCCACCGACACCAGCAGGTCGCGTACGGTCCTGTCGTCCCGGACGCTCCCGATGAACTGCCGCATCACGCCGAGGCCGCCGCTGACGGTGACCCCGCCGCCGTGCGGCGCGATCTCCCCCGAGATCAGCCGCAGCAGCGTGGTCTTGCCCGCGCCGTTCGGCCCGACCAGCGCCACGGCCGCGCCGTCGCCGACGCGGAACGAGACGTCGCCGAGCAGCGCCCGCCCGTCCGGCAGGTAATACTCCAGGTGCGCTGCTTCCACATGTCCCATGGCCTCAATTCTCCCGTGCGGCCCGAACCCGCCCAACCCGTTTTCCCGGGACGGTCGTACCAACCCCGCGGGCCGCTGCCCGCGGTACACCGGGGACCCGCACCGGCAATATGATGCGCGACATGACCGATGGCCCCGGGCAGCAGCCGCCGCAGGAACCGCGCAGGAACGCCGCAGACGGCGAGCGCGAAGTGCTGGAGGGACGCGTCATCCCCTCCCGCGGGCACTCCCAGCGGGACGCCGACCCCCGCCGGCAGTTCCGTCGGCAGTCCCCGCCGCCGCAGGCCCCCGAGCCGGGCCCCGCGTGGTCCCCGCAGGCCGACGCCGCCGCGCAGGCCGCGTCCCAGGCGCAGCCCCAGGGCGGCCAGCCGTGGTCCTCCGCCCCGGACCAGCCCGCCGCCCTCGACCTGACGGGCCGGCCGGAACCGGCGGCCCAGATCATCCCGGCGCAGAACTGGTCGCCCCCGCAGCAGGCGCTGGGGCCGCAGCAGCCGTACGCGGGCCAGCAGAGCCCGGCGCAACCGCAGGCCTACGGCGACGAGCAGGCGCCCCCGCAGCAGCCCCAGCCCCGGGCTCACAGCGGCCAGGCGCCCGCCCAGCAGCAGCCCCAGCCGCAGCCGTACGCGGGCCGGCAGGCGCCCGCACAGCCGCAGGGGCCGGCCCCGCAGCAGCAGGCACCCGCGGCCCAGGGCGGCGGCGCAGGGCACGTACCGTTCGCCGGCGGTCCTGCACCGCGGCCGACGCCTCCGGCGCGGACACAGCCGCAGGCAGAGCCACGGCACGCGGGCGGCGGGGCCGGCACGCCGGACTGGACCGCGCTCGCCGAGCGGCAGGAGGCGACCGGCGCGCGCCGCCGCCGGGTCCTGATGCTCACCGGCGGGATCGTCGCCGTCGCCGTGATAGCCGGCGTCGTGGCCACCGCGGTCGTCATGTCCGGCAAGAGCGACGGCAAGCCGTCGGCGGGGCCGTCCTCCGCCACGAGCAGCACCGCGAGCCAGCAGCCGCTGCCCCCCGCGCCGTCCTTCTCCTCGGTCGCCCCTCCCCCGCCGGTCGATCCGCGTGACTACCTCAACACCGCCGCCAAGGACAAGGCGCCGCTCACCCCTGAATCCCTCTTCCCCGGCAAGCAGTTCGTCTGGAAGGGCCGTACGTACGTCAAGACGGCGACCGACGTCACGGCCTCCTGCGCGAAGAACGCCAGGCAGGCCGTCGCGACGGCCCTCAGCGCCAACGGCTGCCAGAAGCTGGTACGCGCCACGTACACGCAGGGCGGGCTCGCCGTGACGGTCGGCGTCGCCGTCTTCGCGGACGACACGCACGCGAAGAAGGTGCGGGGGGTCTCGCAGTACCTCGCCCCGCTCAACGGCGGGGGCGTCGCCGACTTCTGCCGGGCGGTGCGGTGCCAGATGACGGCGAACTCCGTCGGGCGTTACGCGTACTTCGCCATCGCGGGCTTCAAGAACGGAACGACGCTGGCGGCGAACGACACGGTGGGGAAGCAGGCGGCGAACGACGCGTCTGATTTTGCGTTCAGCCGCATCGTGCAGCGCGGCAAGGACGCTGCCGCGGCCGATCCGACCAGGAAGTAGTCCCCCCGGCCTGCCTCTGCGGGCCGCTCCGGCCTTGCGCCGGTGGGGGCCGGCCGCGCAGTTCCCCGCGCTCCTGATGGTCGCCCTCTACCGCGGCGGACGAGCCCCGTGGGGACGCGGGGAACTGCGCGAAGCGCCACGGGCGGCGGCACGGGCGCCAAGAAAGGGGAAGGGGCATCCCCTCAGTCGAGGCGTGACCGGCTAGGCGCAGCCCGGCAGCGTACGCAGGTTGCGGGCCTCGCGGCTGCGGGCCGCGAGGAGTTCATCGGCCGGGTAGCCGACCTCCTCCAGGGTCAGCCCGTGCGGCCGTACGACATTCACCGCGGAGTGCCGCACCCGTCCGGCCAGGACCTCCGCCGGGAAGGCGACCGGCCGGTGCCCGTCCCCGACCAGGATCATCGCCCCGACCAGCGCCCGCACCATGTTGTGGCAGAAGGCGTCCGCCCTGACCGTGGCGACGGCGACGCCGTCGCGCGCCCGCTCCCAGCGCACATCGAGCAGCGTGCGGATCGTCGTCGCACCCTCGCGCTTCTTGCAGTACGCCGCGAAGTCGTGCTCCCCGAGCAGCAGTTGCGCGGCGGCGTTCATGGCGTCGACGTCCACCGGCCGGTCGTGCCACAGCACATGCCCGCGCAGCAGCGGATCGACCCCGCCGGGGTGGTCGCCGACCCGGTAGGCGTACCGGCGCCAGATCGCGGAGAAGCGCGCGTTGAAGCCGGAGGGCGCCTCGCTGACGCCGAAGACGCGGACGTCCCAGGGCAGGCGTCCGGCCAGCCGCCTGCGCAGCTTGTCGCGCTCGGCGTCCCACACCTCGGTCGGCAGGTCGACGTGCGCGACCTGGCCGCGCGCGTGGACGCCGGCGTCGGTGCGGCCGGCCACCGTCAGCTCGACGGGCCCCGGCAGCCGCAGGACCGTGGTGATCGCCGACTCCAGCTCGCCCTGGACCGTACGGCGGGTGCGCTGCTTGGCCCAGCCGGAGAAGTCGGCCCCGTCGTATGCCAGGTCGAGCCGGACCCGTACGAAACCGGGTGCAGCGTCGTCGCTCACGCGTAGCTCCTCAACCGTGGGGAAGCGGAAGGACCCGCACCCCCAGGGGGTACGGGTCCGCCCGTAGAACCTGTCGGACGCCTCAGGCGTCCTTGGCCTCGTCCGACTCCTCGGCGTCCGCCGCCGCGTCAGCGGGCTTGGCGTCCTCGACGGCCTCGTCCTTCTTGAGGTCGGCGATGGCGTCGTCGCCCGCGGTGTCCTTCGCGGAACGCTTCGTCGCGGCCTCGGCCTCACCGACAGCGGACTGCTGCACGGTCAGGGCCTCGACCAGCTCGATGACCGCCATGGGCGCGTTGTCGCCGCGGCGGGGGCCGATCTTGGTGATCCGGGTGTAGCCACCCGGGCGGTTCTCGTACCGCGGGCCGATCTCGGTGAAGAGCGTGTGCACGATGCTCTTGTCCGTGATCGTCTGCAGCACCTGGCGACGGTTGTGCATGTCGCCCTTCTTCGCCTTGGTGATCAGGCGCTCCGCGACCGGGCGCAGCCGGCGCGCCTTGGCCTCGGTGGTGGTGATGCGGCCGTGCTCGAAGAGCGCCTTCGCGAGGTTCGCGAGAAGCAGCTTCTCATGCGCGGCGCTGCCGCCCAGACGGGCACCCTTGGCGGGCTGAGGCATGGTCTTTCTCCTTCTACGCTGCACCGGCCGTGTCAGGTACCGATGTCAGTGCGAACTGGCGGCTGCCAGCTCGTAAGCCCCGGGGCGCGCCCCGGAAGTCCTGCGATTGTCCCGGACTTGTGCCCGGGCGCCCCCTCAGGGCGCGTTCTCTGCGGTAGCGGTTCCCCCGCGGCAGCGGACCGCAGCGGGGGAACCGCGTACACCTGGCCGACCCCGGAGGGATCAGTACTGCTCGGTCTCCACGAAGCCGGCGTCGACGTCGTCGTCGGCGCCGAAGGCGTCGGCGGCGGCGGTCGGGTCGAATCCGGGCGGGCTGTCCTTGAGGGCCAGGCCCATGCCGGCCAGCTTCGCCTTGACCTCGTCGATCGACTTCGCACCGAAGTTGCGGATGTCGAGCAGGTCCGCCTCGGAGCGTGCGACGAGCTCGCCCACGGAGTGGATGCCCTCGCGCTTGAGGCAGTTGTAGGAGCGGACGGTGAGTTCCAGCTCCTCGATCGGCAGCGCCAGATCCGCGGCCAGGGCGGCGTCCGTGGGGGACGGGCCCATGTCGATGCCCTCGGCGTCGACGTTCAGCTCGCGGGCCAGGCCGAACAGCTCGACCAGGGTCTTGCCCGCCGACGCCATGGCGTCCCGCGGGCGCATGGCCTGCTTGGTCTCGACGTCGACGATCAGCTTGTCGAAGTCGGTGCGCTGCTCGACCCGGGTCGCCTCGACCTTGTAGGTGACCTTGAGCACCGGGCTGTAGATGGAGTCGACCGGGATACGGCCGATCTCCTGGCCCTGCTGCTTGTTCTGCACCGCGGAGACGTAGCCGCGACCGCGCTCGACGGTCAGCTCCATCTCCAGCTTGCCCTTGGCGTTGAGCGTGGCCAGGACCAGGTCGGGGTTGTGCACCTCGACACCGGCCGGGGGCGCGATGTCGGCGGCGGTGACGACACCCGGACCCTGCTTGCGCAGGTACATCACGACCGGCTCGTCGTGCTCCGAGGAGACGACCAGCTGCTTGATGTTGAGGATGACGTCGGTCACGTCCTCCTTGACGCCCGGCACGGTGGTGAACTCGTGCAGGACACCGTCGACCCGGATCGAGGTGACCGCGGCACCCGGGATCGAGGACAGGAGAGTACGGCGGAGCGAGTTGCCGAGGGTGTAGCCGAAGCCCGGCTCAAGCGGCTCGATCACGAACCGTGAGCGGAATTCGTCGACGACCTCTTCGGTCAACGAGGGACGCTGAGCAATCAGCATGTTCGTGGGTCCTTCTGTCGTGGGCGCCCGCTATTTGACGCCCCCTGTTACTACGAGGGTACGGGCGGCACGGCGGAACCGTCGTAACGGCAGCCGTACCGCCCGTTCCCGCGAGCTGCTACTTGGAGTAGAACTCGACGATCAACTGCTCCTGCACCTGGGTGTCGATCACCTGGCGCTCGGGCAGGCTGTGCACGAGGATCCGGAGCTTGCCCGCGTTGGCCTCGAGCCACGCCGGCACGGTCTTGTCGCCGGCCTCGCCCTGCGCCACCGCAAACGGGGTCAGGTTCCGGGACGACTCGCGGACCTCGATGATGTCACTCACAGCGACGCGAGCCGACGGAATGTCGTTCTTGCGCCCGTTGACGGTGATGTGTCCGTGACGGACCAGCTGACGGGCGTGGTCGCGGGACTTGGCGAAGCCGGCCCGGTACACCACGTTGTCGAGGCGGGTCTCAAGGATGCGAAGCAGGTTCTCACCGGTCTTGCCGGACTTCTGGTTCGCTTCCTTGTAGTAGTTCACGAACTGCTTCTCGAGGACACCGTAGATGCGGCCGCACTTCTGCTTCTCACGCAGCTGGAGCAGGTACTCGCTGTCCTTGGTGCGCCCGCGTCCGTGCTCACCCGGGGGGTAAGGACGGATCTCGATCGGGCACTTCGCGCTCTCGCACTTCGCTCCCTTGAGGAAGAGCTTCTGCTTCTCCCGACGGCAACGCTTGCAGTCGGCCCCGGTGTAACGCGCCATTGTCTCAGTTCTCCTGTTATCGGCTGGTCAGACGCGGCGGCGCTTCGGCGGGCGGCAGCCGTTGTGCGGGGTCGGGGTGACGTCCTGGATCGACCCGACCTCAAGGCCGGTGGCCTGGAGGGAGCGGATCGCGGTCTCGCGGCCGGAGCCGGGACCCTTGACGAAGACGTCCACCTTGCGCATGCCGTGCTCCTGCGCCCGGCGGGCGGCCGACTCGGCGGCCATCTGCGCGGCGAAGGGGGTGGACTTGCGCGAGCCCTTGAAGCCGACGTGGCCGGCGGAGGCCCAGGAGATCACGTTGCCCGCGGGGTCGGTGATCGAGACGATCGTGTTGTTGAACGTGCTCTTGATGTGGGCGTGCCCATGAGCGACGTTCTTCTTTTCCTTGCGGCGCACCTTCTTGGCTGCGCCCTGACGGCCCTTAGGAGGCATGTGTCACGTTCTCCCGGTGGAGGTGGTCGGTCCTACGAGCGAAGACCGCTGGGTGGTCCTGCTGTGGACTACTTCTTGCCCGGCTTCTTCTTGCCGGCGATGGCGCGACGCGGGCCCTTGCGGGTGCGGGCGTTGGTGTGAGTGCGCTGCCCGTGTACGGGCAGGCCCCGGCGGTGACGCAGACCCTGGTAGCAGCCGATCTCGACCTTGCGGCGGATGTCGGCCTGCACCGAACGACGGAGGTCACCCTCGGTCGTGTAGTTGTCGTCGACCCACTTGGCGATCTTGATGAGGTCTTCCTCAGCAAGGTCGCGCACGCGGACGTCGGGGTTCACACCGGTGTTCTTCAGGATGTCCTGGGCGCGCGAGCGCCCGATGCCGAAGACATAGGTGAGGGCGATCTCCACGCGCTTCTCGCGCGGGAGGTCAACGCCTGAAAGGCGTGCCATGTGTGTGGCTCCTGGGATGTCGGAGGTCTTCCGCAGCACCGGCTCCCGGCGGCCGTATCAGGTACCGGACGGGTCCCCGGCCTCCGCCGGGGGTGTCGTCCCCCTTCGTACGGGGACGGGCGCTGCGTATGTACGTGTGTGCGTCGCGCGAATCTCTGCGGAGGTGCAGAAGGAGCAGGTCGTGCGTCAGCCCTGGCGCTGCTTGTGGCGCAGGTTGTCGCAGATGACCATGACCCGGCCGTGGCGGCGGATCACCTTGCACTTGTCGCAGATCTTCTTGACGCTCGGCTTGACCTTCATGGGATGTCAGGTTCTCCGGGTCTTGAGATCTACTTGTATCGGTAGACGATCCGTCCGCGCGTCAGGTCGTACGGAGACAGCTCCACGACGACCCGGTCATCCGGAAGGATACGGATGTAGTGCATCCGCATCTTGCCGCTGATGTGCGCGAGGACCTTGTGACCGTTCTGCAGCTCCACCTTGAACATGGCGTTCGGCAGAGACTCGATCACGGTGCCCTCGATTTCGATGGCGCCTTGCTTTTTGGCCATGTCCTGCTTTCGGGATCGGCTACCTTGGTCGACTCTGGGCATGCCGGAAGACATACGAGAGCCGACGTGTCAGTCTACGACAAGGCACCCGGAAAGACGAATCCACTGTGTATGCCCATGCCGCAAGATCGTTATGCCGCCGGCGGCGGGCGCCTCACGCGACCGGGTCGGGCGCCACCGTGATGCCGTACTCGGCGAGCTTGGCCCGGCCGCAGTCCGGCGCGGTGAGCACCAGCGGGCCGTCCTCGGTCAGGGCGATGGTGTGCTCCCAGTGCGAGGACCACGAGCCGTCGTCGGATTTGACGGTCCACTCGTCGTCCAGCACGTGGGTGTGCGGGGAGCCGAGGGTGACCATCGGCTCGATCGCCAGGCACACCCCGGGGATGAGCTTGATGCCGCGCCCGCGCTTCTTGCTGACGTAGTTCAGCAGGTGCGGGTCCATGTGCATCTCGGTGCCGATGCCGTGGCCGCCGTAGTCCTCGACGATGCCGTACTTGCCCGACGCGGGGCGCGGCTGGCGGCGGATGTAGCTCTCGACGGCACGGGAGATGTCTTCGAGCCGGTTGCCCTTGCGGAAGGCGGCGATGCCGGCCCACATGGACTCCTCGGTCACCCGGCTCAGTTCGACCAGCTCGGGCGCGTGCCCCGAGCCGACGAAGCAGGTGTAGGCCGCGTCGCCGTGCCAGCCGTCCACGATGGCGCCGGCGTCGACGGCGATGATGTCGCCGTCCTTGAGCACGGTCGCCCGGTCGGGGATGCCGTGCACGACCACGTCGTTGACCGACGTGCAGATGTTGCCGGGGAAGCCGCCGTAGCCCAGGAAGTTCGGCTTGGCGCCGTGGTCGGCGATCACCTGGGCGGCGATCTCGTCCAGGTCCTTGGTGGTGGCACCGGGGACGGCCGCCGCGCGGGTCGCCTCGTGCACCGCCGCGACGACCAGTCCGGCGCGCCTCATCGTGGCGATCTGCTCCGGGGTCTTGATCTCCACCATGCGGCTGACGCCCTCCTTCGATCGGGGTGTACGGGCGCGAGTGCCCGTTCAACGATACGGCCGTGGTGCCCGTCGGGGCACCACGGCCGTATGCCGTGCTGTGCTGTTGTGCTGCCGTGCCGCGGTCCCCTCAGAACGCGCTCAGGCGGCGTCGTCGCGCCGCAGCGCCTCCATCGCGCGCTCCGTGACCTCGGCCACGGTGCCGAGCGCTGAGATCGTCACCACAAGATTCTGCTGCTTGTAGTAGTCGATGATCGGCTCGGTCTCGCGGTGGTACACGTCGAGGCGGTTGCGGACCTTGTCCTCGGCGTCGTCGCTGCGCTGGTACAGCTCGCCGCCGCACACGTCGCAGACCCCGGGCACCTTGGGCTGCTTGTTCTCGACGTGGAAGACGTGCGCGCTGTCGTTGCGGCACACCCGGCGGCCGGCGATCCGCTTCACGACCTCGCCCTCGGGGACCTCCAGGTCGAGCACGCCGTCCAGCGCGATGCCGTGGGCGGCCAGGTAGGCGTCGAGCGCCTGGGCCTGGAAGTCGTTGCGCGGGAAGCCGTCGAGCAGGAAGCCGCCGACGGCGTCCGGCTGGTCCAGCCGGTCCTCCGCCATGCCGATGGTGACCTCGTCCGGCACCAGGTCGCCGGCGTCCATGTACGCCTTCGCCTGCTTGCCGAGGTCGGTGCCCTGGCTGATGTTGGCGCGGAACAGGTCGCCCGTCGAGATGTGCGGGATCGACAGGTTCTTGGCGAGGTACGCGGCCTGCGTCCCCTTGCCCGCGCCGGGCGGCCCGACCAGGACGATACGCATCAGCGGAGGAACCCTTCGTAGTTACGCTGCTGTAGCTGGCTCTCGATCTGCTTCACCGTCTCCAGGCCGACACCCACGATGATCAGGATGCTGGTACCGCCGAGTGGGAAGTTGCCGTTGCTGCCGTTGAAGATCGCGATCGCGACCGTCGGCACAAGGGCGATGAGACCCAGGTAGAGCGCACCCGGCCACGTGATGCGGTTCAGCACGTAACTCAGGTATTCAGCGGTGGGGCGACCTGCGCGGATGCCCGGAATGAACCCACCATACTTCTTCATGTTGTCGGCGACTTCTTCGGGGTTGAACGAGATCGCGACGTAGAAGAAGGCGAAGAACACGATCAGCAGGAAGTACGCGGCCATGTACACCGGGTGGTCGCCCTTGGTGAAGTTCCGGCTGATCCACTGGGCCCAGCCCGAGGTCGAACCGGAGAACTGCACGATCAGCGCCGGGATGTACAGCAGCGACGACGCGAAGATGACCGGGATGACACCGGCCTGGTTGACCTTGAGCGGGATGTACGTGGAGGTCCCGCCGTACGACCGCCGCCCGATCATGCGCTTGGCGTACTGCACAGGGATACGGCGTTGCGCCTGTTCGACGAAGACCACCAGGCCCACCATCGCCAGGCCGACCGCGATCACCGCGAGGAATTCCACCCAGCCGTCCGCGATCTTGCCGGAGACCTTGATCGCCCACAGCGAGCCCGGGAAGCCGGCCGCGATGGAGACGAACATCAGGATCGACATGCCGTTGCCGATGCCGCGGTCGGTGACCAGCTCACCGAGCCACATGATCATCACGGTGCCCGCGGTCATCGTTGTGACCATGGTGATCGTGGTGAAGATCGACTGGTTGGGCACGATGCCGCCGGCGTTGTTGCAGCCGGAGAACAGGCTGCCGGAGCGGGCGGTGGCGACCAGGCCCGTCCCCTGGAGCACGGCCAGCGCGACCGTCAGGTACCGGGTGTACTGCGTGATCTTCGTGGTGCCGGCCTGGCCCTCCTTCTTGAGGGCTTCCAGACGCGGGATCACCACCGTGAGCAGTTGGAGGATGATGCTCGCCGTGATGTACGGCATGATGCCGAGCGCGAAGATCGTCAGCTGCAGCAGTGCGCCGCCGCTGAACATGTTCACCAGGCCGAAGAGGCTGTTGTTGCCCTTCGTGTCCTTGATGCACTGGTTGACGACCGTGTAGTCGATACCCGGCACCGGTACGTGCGCTCCGAGGCGGTAGACCACCACGATGCCCAGGGTGAACAGAAGCTTCTTGCGCAGGTCGGGCGTCTTGAACGCCCGTGCGAACGCGGTGAGCACGGTGCCTCCTGCACCCCCCGCGCCAGGGCGGAAGGACGGTTTATGAGGGTTCTGACGACAGCAGCGTCGGCCAGCCTACCGGCGACATGGCCCCGCAAGGAATGACCAGCCGGGGAAGGAAAATCACAGGAACGAACGACCGGGGATGCCCAGGTGTATCTGGGCATCCCCGGTCGTGTTCGGCATCGGGCTCAGACGAGCTCGGTGACGGTGCCGCCGGCGGCGGCGATCTTCTCCTTGGCGGAGCCGGAAACCGCGTCAACGGTCACCGTCAGCGCCACGGAGACCTCGCCGGTGCCGAGCACCTTGACGAGCTGGTTCTTGCGTACCGCACCCTTGGCGACCAGGTCGGCCACCGTCACCTCGCCACCCTCCGGGTAGAGGGTCGCGAGCTTGTCCAGGTTGACGACCTGGTACTCGGTGCGGAACGGGTTCTTGAAGCCCTTGAGCTTCGGGAGCCGCATGTGGAGGGGCATCTGCCCGCCCTCGAAGCGCTCCGGAACCTGGTAGCGGGCCTTGGTGCCCTTGGTGCCACGACCGGCCGTCTTGCCCTTGGACGCCTCGCCGCGACCCACACGGGTCTTGGCGGTCTTGGCGCCCGGAGCGGGACGGAGGTTGTGGAGCTTGATCGGGTTGTCACCCATGATCAGTCGACCTCCTCGACCGTGACGAGGTGGCGGACGGTGTGGACCATGCCGCGGATCTCCGGGCGGTCCTCCTTGACCACGACGTCGTGCAGGCGCTTGAGCCCGAGCGACCGCAGCGTGTCACGGTGGTTCTGCTTGCTGCCGATGTAGGACTTGGTCTGTGTGACCTTCAGACGCGCCATCACGCACCCACTCCGGCGCGGGCCCGCAGCAGAGCGGCGGGCGCGACATCCTCGATCGGCAGGCCGCGGCGGGCCGCGATCTCCTCGGGCCGCTGAAGGCCCTGGAGCGCCGCCACCGTGGCGTGCACGATGTTGATCGCATTGTCGGAGCCGAGGCTCTTGGACAGCACGTCGTGGATGCCCGCGCACTCCAGCACGGCACGCACCGGGCCGCCGGCGATCACACCGGTACCGGGGGAAGCAGGCTTGAGCAGGACGACGCCCGCTGCCTTCTCGCCCTGGATCGGGTGCGGGATGGTGCCCTGGATACGGGGGACCTTGAAGAAGTGCTTCTTGGCCTCCTCAACACCCTTGGCGATGGCGGCCGGCACCTCCTTGGCCTTGCCGTAGCCGACACCGACGGTGCCGTCACCGTCGCCCACCACGACCAGCGCGGTGAAGCTGAAGCGACGACCACCCTTCACAACCTTGGCGACGCGATTGATCGCGACGACACGCTCGACATAAGCGGTCTTCTCGGCCTGCTGGCCGCCGTCCCGCCGGTCTTTACGGTCCCGTCGCTCGCCACCACCGGCACCGCTTCCGCGGCGCTGGGGTCCAGCCATTGGAATTACCTCTCTATCGTTTTCCGCTAGCTACGCAGCGACACAGGGTCGCTGGCGCGAAGGACGGCTCAGAACTTGAGTCCGGCTTCGCGGGCGGCGTCCGCCAGGGCGGCGATGCGCCCTGCGTACTGGTTGCCGCCACGGTCGAACACGACAGCCTCGACGCCCTTGGCCTTCGCACGTTCGGCCACGAGCTGGCCGACCTGCTTAGCCTTGGCGCTCTTGTCGCCTTCGCCGCCGCGGATGGACGCGTCGAGGGTCGACGCCGACGCGAGCGTGTGGCCCGCGAGGTCGTCGATGACCTGCGCCACGATGCCCCGGTTGGAGCGGGTCACGACCAGGCGCGGACGCTCGGTCGTACCCGAGATGCGCTTGCGCACCCGGATGTGGCGACGCTTGATCGCAGCGCTCTTGTAAGCCTTGCCCTTGGCGATCTTGACACCGTATGCCATGGCTACTTACCCGCCTTTCCGACCTTGCGGCGGATGACTTCGCCCGCGTACTTGACGCCCTTGGCCTTGTACGGGTCGGGCTTCCGCAGCTTGCGGATGTTGGCGGCCACCTCGCCGACCTTCTGCTTGTCGATGCCCTCGACGGAGAACTTCGTGGGGTTCTCCACCTTGAAGGAGATCCCCTCGGGGGCCTCGACGAGAATCGGGTGGCTGTAGCCCAGCGCGAACTCCAGGTTGGAGCCCTTCGCCTGGACGCGGTAGCCGACACCGCTGATTTCGAGCTGCTTGCTGTAGCCCGCGGTCACGCCGGTGATCATGTTCGCCACCAGCGTGCGGGACAGGCCGTGCAAGGCCTTCGAGACACGCTCGTCGTTGGGGCGGGTGACCAGCAGAGTGCCGTCCTCGCCCTTGGCGATGTCGATCGGCGCGGCGACGGTGTGGGTGAGCGAGCCCTTGGGGCCCTTCACCGCGACCGTGCGGCCGTCGATGGTGACGTCCACTCCGGCGGGAACCGAGATGGGCAGCTTGCCGATGCGCGACATTGCTATACCTCGCTTTCCCGGTTACCAGACGTAGGCGAGGACTTCCCCACCCACGCCCTTCTTCTGAGCCTGCTGGCCGGTGAGCAGACCGTGCGACGTGGAGATGATCGCCACGCCGAGGCCGCCGAGCACCTTCGGCAGATTGGTGGACTTCGCGTAGACCCGCAGACCCGGCTTGCTGATCCGCTTGATGCCGGCGATGGAGCGCTGGCGCTCCGGGCCGAACTTCAGCTCCAGGACGAGGTTCTTGCCGACCTCGGCGTCCTCGACCTTCCAGCCGGTGATGTAGCCCTCCTGCTGGAGGATCTCCGCGATGTGCGACTTGATCTTGCTGAACGGCATCACGACATCGTCGTGGTATGCCGAATTCGCGTTACGCAGACGGGTCAGCATGTCTGCGATGGGGTCGGTCATGGTCATGAGTTGGCCCTGGGCCTCTCTCGCCGGGGTTTCCTGGTGCTCCATCCCTCTCCCCCGGGCGAACCGGGGACGGGTGCGGTGCGGTGGACCTACGGCGTAGTAAGTCGATGCGGGCGGCGGGCGCCCAACCCTTCTACCTTACGGGAAGAAAGAGGGGGTGCCGCCCGCCAGGGCGCCCTTGGAAGGGTGGTGGCGGGCGACGGGCGGGCGGGGTCCCGCCGTCCAACTGCTTACCGAGAGTCCTGGTGATCCGGAAACCCGGAACTACCAGGAGCTCTTGGTCACGCCCGGCAGCTCGCCGCGGTGGGCCATCTCACGAAGGCACACACGGCACAGGCCGAACTTGCGGTAGACGGAGTGCGGCCGGCCACAGCGCTGGCAGCGGTTGTAGCCGCGGACAGTGAACTTGGGCTTGCGAGCGGCCTTAGCGATCAGAGCCTTCTTCGCCACGGTCAGTTCTCCTTGAACGGGAAGCCGAGGTGACGAAGGAGGGCACGACCCTCGTCGTCGTTGGTCGCCGTGGTGACCACGGTGATGTCCATGCCCCGGACCCGGTCGATCTTGTCCTGGTCGATCTCGTGGAACATGACCTGCTCCGTGAGACCGAAGGTGTAGTTGCCCCGGCCGTCGAACTGCTTGGGGGACAGACCGCGGAAGTCGCGGATACGCGGCAGCGCCAGCGACAGCAGACGGTCGAGGAATTCCCACATGCGGTCGCCGCGCAGCGTGACGTGGGCACCGATCGGCTGGCCCTCACGCAGCTTGAACTGCGCGATGGACTTACGGGCCTTGGTGACCTGCGGCTTCTGGCCGGTGATCGTGGCGAGGTCGCGGATGGCGCCCTCGATCAGCTTGGAGTCGCGGGCGGCGTCGCCCACACCCATGTTGACCACGATCTTGGTGAGGCCGGGGATCTGCATGACGTTCTCGTAGGAGAACTGCTCACGCATCTTGCCCGCGATCTCCTCGCGGTAGCGCGCCTTGAGACGCGGTGAAGTGGTGGTGGCAGTCATCAGATGTCCTCACCGGTCCGCTTGGCAACGCGGATCTTGTTGCCCTCGTCGTCGAAGCGGAAGCCGACGCGGGTCACGACCTTCTTGCCGTCCTTCTCAACAACCAGCTGCACGTTGCTGACGTGGATCGGCGCCTCGGTGGTGATGATGCCGCCGGTCTTCGAGCCGCGGTCGGTCGCGCCGGCCTTGGTGTGCTTCTTGACCCGGTTGACACCCTCGACGAGGACACGGTCCTGAGCCGGGTAGGCCACGATGACCTTGCCCTGCTTGCCCCTGTCCTTACCGGTGATGACCTGGACCAGGTCGCCCTTCTTGATCTTCATCGGTTACAGCACCTCCGGCGCGAGCGAGACGATCTTCATGAACTTCTTCTCGCGCAGCTCACGGCCCACCGGGCCGAAGATACGGGTGCCGCGGGGGTCGCCGTCGTTCTTGAGGATGACGGCGGCGTTCTCGTCGAACCGGATGTACGAGCCGTCGGCACGACGGCGCTCCTTGACCGTCCGGACGATGACCGCCTTGACGACCTCGCCCTTCTTCACGTTGCCACCGGGGATCGCGTCCTTGACGGTGGCGACGATGACGTCACCGATTCCCGCGTAGCGGCGACCCGAACCACCGAGAACACGGATGCAAAGGATCTCCTTGGCACCTGTGTTGTCAGCGATGCGGAGTCGCGACTCCTGCTGGATCACGTCTATCTCCTGTTTGTCGCGTCGGTTCCCGGCGGGGGGGGGGGGGGGGGGGGGGGGGGGGGGGGGGCGCGCGCCCCCGCCCCCCCCCCCCCCCCCCCCCCAAACCAAAAAAAAAAAAAAA
>NZ_JAJSYW010000049.1:0-38273 GCF_036815005.1 Streptomyces sp. IBSBF 2435
GCGTCCCACTGCGCGGTGTCCATCACCTCACCGGTCACCGAGGAGTAGACCGGGATCTCCGCGGACCGCGGCGCGATCGGCGCCAGATCGGCCAGCAGCCGCTCCTCGATCCGCTCCACCAGATGCGAATGCGACGCGTAGTCCACAGCGATCCTGCGCGCCTGGATCTCCCGCTCACGGCAGTCGGCCAGCAGCCGCTCCAAAGCACCGGCTTCACCCGCGACAACAGTCGACGACGGCCCGTTGACCACCGCCAGCGACACCTCAGGGTGATCCGCGAGCAGCTCCCGCACCCGGCCGACCGGCACCGGCAGAGCTACCATCCCCCCGCCACCAGCAAGCTCCTCGGCGATCGCCCGGCTGCGCAACGCCACCACCCGCGCCCCGTCCTCCAGCGACAGGCCACCGGCCACGCACGCNCTCCTCGTCACCGAGCACCTGCTCCAGCGACCAGTCCACGAACGGCGCCAACGCCGCCGCACACTCCCCCATCGACCCGGCGAACACCGGCGACCGCGTGTACAAGTCCTGCGCCATCCCGACCCACTGCGCGCCTTGGCCGGGGAACACAAACACCACGCGACCACCGGAGCGGGCGACACCCCGGGCCACGCCCGGCGAAGGCCGGCCGCCGGCCGCCGCACGCAGACCCGCCAACAGCTCCTCCCGGTCGGCACCCACCACCACCAACCGGTGGTCGAACACCTCACGCGAGCCGAGCAACGACCACGCCACGTCGACGGGACGCAGCGACGGATCGGCACCGACGTGCTCCAGCAACCGGGACGCCTGCTCTTGAGCGGCCTCGGCCGACTTCCCCGACACCACCCACGGCACGACACCGTCCTCCGCGGACGCCTGTCGGGCCGGGACGCCGGACTCTTCGGGCGGGGCTTCGAGAATCACGTGCGCGTTGGTGCCGCTGACCCCGAACGCGGACACCCCGGCCCGGCGCGGGCGGCCGGTCTCCGGCCACGGCATAGCCTCCGTGAGCAGGCGCACGTCGCCCTGGGACCAGTCCACCTGGGCCGACGGTTCGTCCACGTGCAGCGTCTTCGGCAGCACACCGTGCCGCAGCGCCAGCACCATCTTGATCACACCACCGACACCCGCCGCGGCCTGGGCATGCCCGATGTTCGACTTCAACGACCCCAGCCACAACGGCCGATCCCCCGGCCGGTCCTGACCGTACGTCGCCAGCACCGCCTGCGCCTCGATCGGATCACCCAGCCGCGTACCCGTACCATGCGCTTCCACCACGTCCACGTCCGACGCCGACAGACCCGCCGCCGCCAGCGCCTGCCGGATCACCCGCTGCTGCGACGGACCATTCGGCGCCGTCAAACCGTTCGACGCACCATCCTGATTCACCGCACTCGACCGGAAGACCGCCAGCACCTCATGACCGCTGCGCCGGGCGTCCGACAACCGCTCCAGCACCACCACACCCACACCCTCGGACCAACCGGTCCCGTCGGCCGCGTCCGCGAACGACTTGCAGCGGCCGTCCGCCGCCAGCGCGCCCTGCGCGGTGAAGCCGACGAACGCGTCGGGCGTGGGCATCACCATGACCCCGCCCGCCAGCGCCAGCGAGCACTCACCCGCCCGCAACGCCTGCGCGGCCAGGTGCATCGCCACCAGCGACGACGAACACGCCGTGTCCACACTCACCGCAGGACCCTCCAGCCCCAGCGTGTAGGACACCCGGCCGGAGATCACACTGCCCGCTCCACCGACGATCAGATGCCCCTGCGACTGATCGCCGGAGTGGGACGCCAGTTCGGTGTAGCCGGTCTGGTAGGCGCCGACGAACACACCGGTGGGGCTGCCCGCCAGCGACGAGGGGGTGATCCCGGCCTGTTCCAGCGCTTCCCACGAGGTTTCGAGCAGCAGCCGCTGCTGCGGATCGGTCGCCAGCGCCTCCCGCGGCGACATCCGGAAGAACGCCGCGTCGAACTCGCCGACGCCGTCGAGGAAACCGCCTTCGCCGGCCTCCACGAGGCCGTTCGTCCCGAGCAGTTCGTCCAGGTCCCAGCCACGATCGGTCGGGAACGGGGTGACGCCGTCGGTCTCGTCGATGACCAGCCGCCACAGGTCGTCCGGCCCCGCCACCCCGCCAGGGAACCGGCACGCCATGCCGACCAGGACGACGGGGTCGTCGGTGACCGGGACGAGCGCGGGCACCGCGGCCGCCTCTGCCTCGCGGGCCTGGCCGAACTGACCGGCCAGGTGCGCTGCGAGCCGGCTCACGGTCGGGTAGTCGAACACCAGGCCGGCGGGAAGGCTCGTCCCCGTGCCGGCCTGCAGCAGGTTGCGCAGCTCGACCGCCATCAGCGAGTCGAAGCCCAGGTCCTTGAACGGCTGGTCCTCTTCGATCCGCGTGCCGGCCGCGTGCCCCAGTACGACCGCCGCCGATGTGCCGATCAGGTCGAGCAGCGCGGCCCGGCGTCGCTCCTGCGACAGGCCCGCAAGTCGCGCCGCGGGCCCCTCGGAACTCGCGTCGTCCACCTGCGAGCCGCCCAGTGCCTCAGCGACCTCGGCCAGATCCGACAGCAGAGCGCTCGGCCGGGCCGCGGTGAACACCGGAGCGAACCGGCTCCAGTCGAGGTCGGTGACGACGACTGTCGTGTCGTTCTCGTGCAGCGCGCGTTGCAGCGCGGCGATCGCCAGCTCGGGCCGCATCGGCACGACACCCAGCAGGTCCAGTTCGTCCCGCTCGGCCGCGGCCAGGCCCAAGGCCATGCCGGTCTCGCCCCACGAGCCCCAGGCGACCGCTGTCGCGGTCCGGCCCCGCGCACGGCGGTGCTGCGCGAGCGCGTCGAGGGAGGCATTGCCCGCCGCGTACGCGGCCTGCCCGCCGCTGCCCCACGCCGCCGCCCCGGAGGAGAACAGGACGAACGCGTCGAGGTCCAGGCCACCGGTCAGCTCGTCCAGATGCCGTGCACCGTCGGCCTTCACCCGCAGTTGGCGCGCGAATCGCTCCGGGGTGGTCGCCGCCAGCGCCACGTCGTCGTCCATGACCCCGGCGGCGTGCACCACCGTCCGCAACGGCCATTCGTCCGGCAGGTCCGCCAGTACCTCGGCCAGCGCGGCGCGGTCGGCCACATCGCAGGCCACCACGCTCACCCGCGCTCCAGCGGCTTCGAGTTCCAGCCGGATCTCGTCGGCGCCCTCGGCCGCCGGTCCGCGCCGGCTCAGCAGCACGAGGTGTTCGGCGCCCCGCTCGATTAGCCACCGGGCGGTCCGCGCGCCCAGGCCACCGGTTCCTCCGGTGACGAGCGCCGTCCCGGACGTCGTCCACGACGGCGGACCGGAGGTCTTCGCCGGGGCGTGCACCAGCCGGCGACCGAAGCAGCCGGAGGAGCGGACCGCGATCTGGTCCTCGCCCGCGGAGTCCGACACGGCGGCGGCGAACCGGCGCGCGGTGCGGATGTCCGGTTTTCCGGGCAGGTCCACCAGACCTCCCCACAGCTCGGGCTCCTCCAGCGCGGCGACCCGGCCGAGCCCCAGGAACGCGCCCTGCCCCGGAGCGGTCACCGGGTCGTGGTGCCCGATCGACACGGCGCCCCGCGTCACCACCCACAGGCGGGCGGACAGACCGCTGTCCCGCAACGCCCGCAGCAGCAGGGTGACCGACACCAGCCCGGTCGCCGTGTCCGCCACCGGCGCCACCGGCGCCAGCACGCCGGCCACCCGGACGTCGGGACCGGCGGCGTCGCTCAGTTTCCGGGCGAGCGCGGCGCTATCGGGTCCGCTGTGTTCGAGCACCCGCGTCTCGGCGCCCATGGCGTCGACGATCTCCCGGGTCCCCGCGTCGTCACCGGTTCCGGTCGGTATCACGACCAGCCAGCGGCCGGGCGCCGGCGCCGTGGGAGCCGCGCCACCCAGCGGTTTCCACGTCTCCCGGTACCGCCATCCGTCCACTGTGGACTCGTCGCGGCGACGCGTACGCCACGACGCCAGTGCCGGCAGCACCGAAGCTGCCGAGGCGCTGTCGAGGCCGAGCGTGTCCGCCAGTGCCTCGACATCCCTGTGCTCCACCGACGTCCAGAGCCGCTCGTCGGCCGGGTCGGCAGACGCCCGGGACGTGACCGCGGCCGGCTCCGGCCAGAACCGCTGCCGCTGGAAGGCGTAGGTCGGCAGCGGAACGCGGGTGGCGCCCCGGCCGGCGAACACCCCGGCCCAGTCCACGGACACACCCTGCGCGTACAGCTGCCCGAGCGCCGCGAGCACGGTGAGCACGTCGTCGTGCCCGCGCCGCAGCATCGGCGCCACCGCCGTGCCCGGAGCGCAACTGTGCTGCGCCGGTCCCGACAGCACCGCGTCCGGGCCGAGTTCCAGCAACGCCGTCACACCCTGTTCGGCCAGCCGGCGCACCCCGTCGGCGAACCGGACCGTGCCGCGCACCTGCCGGACCCAGTACGCCGGCGAGCACAGGTCCTCGGTGGCGGGTTCGCCGGTCAGGTTCGACACGATCGGGATCTGCGGCGGCCGGAACTCCACCGACTCCAGGACGCCGGTGAACTCCGCCAGCATCGGATCCATCAAGGACGAGTGGAACGCGTGCGACACCCGCAACCGCGTCACCTTGGCGCCACGCCCGGCCGCGGCGGCGGTCACCCGCTCGACGTCTTCTCGCGGACCGGAAAGGACGACCGAGCCGGCGGTGTTCACCGCCGCGATCGAGACCCCCGCGGGAAGCAGGTCCGCGACCTGGGCCTCGGAGAGCTCGACGGCGGCCATGGCCCCGCCCGCCGGCAACGCCTGCATCAGCCGGGCCCGCGCCGCCACCACCCGGCAGGCGTCAGCCAGCGACCACACCCCGGCCACGTAAGCGGCCGTGATCTCACCGATCGAATGCCCCAGCAGGTAGTCCGGAGTCACCCCGAACGCCCGCAGCACCTCGAACAGGGCCGCTTCCACGGTGAACAGCGCCGGCTGCGCCCAGCCCGTCTCGTTGATCAGCTCCGCGTCCCGGCCCCACATCACCTCACGCAACGGCCGGTCCAGCAACGGATCCAGCTCGGCCGCGATCATGTCGACGGTGGACGCGAACACCGCGGACCGGTCGTAGAGGTCCCGCGCCATCCCGATCCGCTGCGCGCCCTGCCCCGGGAACAGCACGCCCACCCGGTGCTCGGGCCGGACCGTGTCCCACACCGCTCCCGGGGCCGGGTTGCCGGCCGCGACCGCTCGCAGCCCGGCCACCAGTTCGTCCCGGTCCTCGCCCGCCAGTACGACGCGGTGGTCGAGAGCCGACCGCGAACGGGCCAGCGACCAGCCGATATCCACCGCACTGTGCGACGGGTCCGCTTCCACGAACTCCAGCAACCGAGCCGCCTGCGCCCGCAGCGCCTGCTCGGACTTCCCGGACAGCACCCACGGCACGCCGTCGGCCAGGACACTCACCGCACCGGTCGCCGCGGGTTCGGCCGGAGAGCCGACGGGGGCTTCGAGGACGGCGTGCGCGTTCGTGCCGCTGATCCCGAACGAGGACACGCCGAACCGGCGCGGATGCCCGCTCTCCGGCCAGGGCATCGCCTCGGTCAGCAGCCGCACGTCGCCCTGGGACCAGTCGATCCGCGCCGAGGGCTCGTCGACGTGGAGAGTCCTGGGCAGCACGCCGTGCCGCATGGCCATGACCATCTTGATCACACCGCCCACGCCGGCCGCGGCCTGGGTGTGCCCGATGTTCGACTTCAGCGACCCCAGCCACAACGGCCGGTCCCCGGGGCGGTCCTGACCGTAGGTGGCCAGGATCGCCTCGGCCTCGATGGGGTCGCCGAGCCGGGTGCCGGTGCCGTGGGCCTCCACCACGTCGATGTCCGAGGCGGACAGCCCTGCCGCGGCGAGGGCCTGCCGGATCACCCGCTGCTGCGAGGGACCGTTGGGCGCCGTCAGGCCGTTGGAGGCGCCGTCCTGGTTCACCGCGCTGGACCGCAGCACCGCGAGCATCTCATGGCCGTTGCGGCGCGCGTCCGACATCCGCTCCAGCACCACGAGGCCGACACCCTCGGACCAGCCGGTCCCGTCGGCGTCGTCCGAGAACGACTTGCACCGGCCGTCCGCGGCAAGGCCGCCCTGGATGCTGAACCCGACGAAGGTGTCCGCCGCCGCCATGACCGTCACCCCGCCGGCCAACGCCAGTGAGCACTCGCCGGCGCGCAGTGCCTGCGCCGCCAGGTGCATCGCCACCAGCGACGACGAACACGCCGTGTCCACACTCACCGCAGGACCCTCCAGGCCCAGCGCGTAGGACACCCGGCCGGACAGCACACTGGCCAAGTTGCCGGTGAGCAGGTGGCCCTGCGGGCTCTGGGCCGAGCGGGAGACCAGATCGCCGTAGCCGGACTGGTAGACGCCGGTGAAGACACCGGTCGCGCTGCCCGCCAGCGCGTCGGGGTCGATCCCCGCGTTCTCCAGCGCCTCCCAGGAAATCTCCAGCAGCAGTCGCTGCTGCGGATCGGTGGCCAGCGCCTCCCGCGGCGAGATACCGAAGAACGCCGCGTCGAAGTCGGCGACCCCGTCGAGGAAACCGCCCTGCTCGGTGGCGGAGCGGCCGGGCCCGTCGATGTCCCGCAGCGCGTCGAGGTCCCAGCCGCGGTCGGCGGGGAACGGTGTGATGGCATCGGCCTCCCCCAGGACCAGCTGCCACAGACCGTCCGGATCGGTCACCCCGCCCGGGTAGCGGCAGGCCATCCCCACCAGCACGACGGGGTCGTCGGCCACGGGCGCCGATATCACCGTAGGCGGCGCCTCCGGCTCCGCGGCGGGGGCCTGCCCGAACCCGCGGGACAGGTACTCGGCCAGCCGGGCCACGGTCGGGTAGTCGAACACCACACCGGTCGGCAGCGCGAGCCCCGTCCTCGCCCGCAGCAGGTTGCGCAGCTCGACCGAGGTCAGCGAGTCGAACCCGAGCGCCTTGAACGGCTGTGTGGTGCTGATCTCCGTACCCGCGTTGTGCCGCAGCACCGCTGCCGCGGCCTCGCGCACCACATCGACGAGCGCCCGCCGGCGCTCCACATCGGACAGTCCTGCCAGCCGCGTGCCCAGCCCGTCCCGGCTGTCCGTGGTGTTGTCGGCCGCGCGGCGCCGGGCGCCGCCGGCCAAGGACCGCCACACAGCCGACACGTCCGCCTGAGCGCGCAGAGCCGCCACGTTCAGCCGGGTCAGTCCCAGCGCCGGCGCGCCGGCGCGCAGCGCGCGGTCGAACAGCGCGAGGCCCTGCGCCACCGGCAACTCCGGCGTGGCCGACTGCGCGATGCGCCGCAGGTCGGTGTCGGAAAGGCTGCCGACCAGGCCGACCTCGGTCGTCCACGGACCCCAGGCCATCGACAGAGCCGGCAGTCCCGCGTCGTGGCGCTGCTGCATGAGCGCGTCCAGGAAGACGTTGCCCGCGGCGTAGTTGCCCTGCCCGCCGTTGCCGAGAAGGCCCGCGACGGACGAGAAGACCGCGAACAGGGCCAGGTCGTGGTCGCGGGTCAGCTCGTGCAGGTACCAGGCCGCGTCGGCCTTCGGGGCGAGCACCCGGTCGAGCTGTTCGCGCGACAGCGATCCGATCACCCCGTCCGCGAGCACCGCCGCGGTGTGCACGACACCTGTCACCGGGTGCTCCGCGGCCACGGACGCCAGCGCGTCGGCCAAGGCTCGCCGGTCGGTCACGTCGCACGCCGAGACGGTCGTCTCGGCGCCGAGCCGCGCCAGGTCCGCCACCAGTTCGGTGGCGCCGGGTGCCTCCGGGCCGCGCCGGCTGAGCAGCAGCAGGTGCCGGACGCCCTGCTCGGTCACCAGGTGCCGGGCGAAGAGACCGCCCAGGCCACCCGTGCCGCCCGTGATCACGACCGTGCCGTCGCCGTCCAGGACCGGGCCCGCTCCGTCGGCCGGGCTCACGCGGGTCAGACGAGCGGCGTGCAGCCGGCCGGCGCGCAACGCCAGTTGCGGTTCCTGCGCGGCCAGGATCCGGCCCAGCACGGCGGTGTCCGGCTCGGTGTCGGTGTCGACGAGGACGAACCGGCCGGGATTCTCGGTCTGCGCCGATCGCATCAGGCCCCACACCGCGGCCGCGGCCGGATCGGTGACCGTGTCCCCCGGCAGGGCGGCGATCGCGCCCGTGGTCGCCACAACCAGCGGCGTGGCGGCGAACCGCTCGTCGCTCAACCAGTGCTGCACCTGCTCCAGCACCCACCCGGTGACGCCGTGGACGGACTCCACGACCGCGTCCGGGTCCCCGGACACCGGCAGCACCACCACCGGCGGCAGCGGGCCCGCCGCCACCGCGGCCGCGATCGAACCGGGACGATCGACCACCAGCCGGTCCGTCACAGCGGCGGCATCACCGGCGCCGGTGATGCTCGGCCAGTCCAGCTTCACCAGTGCGCCGTCGCCGAGGCCCGCGCTCAACGTCTGTGCGGCCGGCGGCCGCACGGTCAGCGACCCGATCGACAGCACCGGAAGGCCGGTGGTGTCCGCGGCGGCCAGCGCGACCCCGTCCGGCCCGGTGCGGGTCAGTGCCACCCGCAGCTTCGACGCTCCCGAGGCCCGCAGCACCACGTCGGTGAAGCCGGCCGGCAGCCCCTCCATTCCGGCGAGGTCTCCCGTCCGCATCGCCGAATCGAGCAGCGCGGGGTGGATGCCGAACGCCTCCGCGCCGGTGTCCGCGGGAAGGCCGACCTCGGCCAGAATCCGGTCGCCGTGGCGCCAGGCACGGGTCAGGCCCTGGAACAGGGGACCGTAACCGAACCCGGCCGCCTCCAGCCGGTCGTAGAAACCCGAAGTGTCCACTTCGGTCGCGCCGGGCACGGGCCATACCCCGGTCACGACGTCGAAGTCCGCGTCCGCGCGAACGCCGCTGCCGAGCACGCCGGTGGCGTGCCGGGTCCACACCTCCTGTCCGTCGGGGCACGCGTACACCGCCACGTTCCGGCGGGAGTCCGCGTCGGCGTCCGCGACCACCACCTGGACTCGTACGCCTCCTTCGGCGGGCACCACCAGCGCGGTGTCCACGGTCAGCTCGTCCAGCCGGTCACAGCCCACGCTGTCACCCGCCCGGACGGCCAGCTCCACGTAGCCGGCGCCGGGGAACAGCACGGTGTCGCGCACGGTGTGGTCGGCCAGCCACGGGTGCGTCCGCAGCGACAGCCGGCTCGTGAACAGCACGCCGTCCGTCTGCGGCAACGGCACCATCGCGCCGAGCAGCGGGTGCTCGGCCGGGCTCAGGCCCGCGGCGGTGACATCGGCGGGCGCCTCGGCGGTGTCGAACCAGAAGCGCTTGCGCTGGAAGGCATAGGTCGGCAGCGGCACGCGCTTCGCGCCGGCGCCGGCGAACACGGCGGCCCAGTCGGCTTCCACCCCCGCGGCCACCACCTCGGCGAGCGCGGCGAGGAAGCGGCCCGCGCCGCCGTCGTCGCGGCGCAGCGTACCGGCCACCGCGACGCCCGGGTCCTGCTGCGCCTCCGCCACCTCGCCGATCGCGGTGGTCAGCACCGGGTGTGTCGAGACCTCGACGAAGACCTGGTGGCCCGACGCGATCAGCGCCTGCGTCGCGTCCCCGAAGCGGACCGCGTCGCGCAGGTTGCGGTACCAGTAGCCGGCGTCCACCCGGGAGGGGTCGGTCCACTGCCCGTCCACGGTGGACATCCACGGCACGTCGCCCGGTCGCGCGGTGATGTCGGCCAGCTCCGCGCGCAGCCGTTCCTCGATGGCGTCGACGTGCCCGGAGTGCCCGGCGAAGTCCACCCCGGGCAGCTGCCAGCGATGGACCCGCGCCTTCGACAGCACCCGGCCGAACTCGCCCAGCGCCTCGGCGTCACCCGAGACCGACACCGAGGCCGGCCCGTTGACCGCCGCGATCCACAGGCGGCCCGCCCACGGCCGCAGGGCTTCGGTGACCCAGTCCACGCTCGTGAGCACGGACAGCATCCCGCCGCGCCCGGTCAGCTCTTCGGCGATCATCCGGCTGCGCCGTGCGACGATCCGCGCCGCGTCGTCGAGGGTGAGATACCCGCCGACGACCGCGGCCGCGAGCTCGCCCTGGGAATGCCCGACCACCGCCGCGGGCTCGACGCCGAAGGACCGCCAGAGCGCCGCGAGCGAAACCGCCACGGCCCACGACGCCGGCTGGAGCACGTCCACCCGCTCGAACCCGGGAGCGCCTTCGGCGCCGCCGATCACCTCGGCCAGATCCCAGTCGACGTAAGGGGCCAGCGCGTCGGCGCACTCCCGCAGCCGCGCGGCGAACACCGCGGACGAGGCCATCAGGTCACGGCCCATCCCGGCCCACTGCGCGCCCTGGCCCGGGAACACGAAGACGGTCTTCACGCCGCCGGGCCGCGCGACGCCCCGCGCCACTCCCGGCGCGGACTCGCCGGCCGCCGCGCTCCTCAGGCCCGCCAGCAGTTCGTCCCGGCCCGAGCCCGCCACCACGGCCCGGTGCTCGAACAGCGACCGGGAGCTGACCAGCGACCAGCCCACGTCGGCGGTGCGCAGGGCCGGGTCCGCCTCGACGAACTCCAGCAACCGGGCGGCCTGCGCCCGGACCGCCTCGTCCGACTTGCCGGACAGCACCCACAGCGCCGCACCGGAATCGGACGGCGCCCCGGGCGCCTCGTCCGGCACCGCTTCTCCGGGGGCTTCGAGGATCACGTGGGCGTTGGTGCCGCTGATACCGAAGGAGGAGACCGCGGCCCGGTGCGGGCGGTCGTCGTCCGGCCAGGGGGCGGGTTCGGTGAGCAGCCGGACGGCCCCGGCCGACCAGTCGACGTGCGGGGTGGGCTCATCGGCGTGCAGGGTCCTGGGCAGCAGACCGTGCCGCATCGCCTGGACCATCTTGATGATCCCGGCGACCCCGGCCGCGGCCTGCGTGTGCCCGAGGTTGGACTTCACCGAGCCCAGCCACAGCGGACGCTCGCGGTCCTGCCCGTAGGTCGCCAGGATCGTCTGGGCCTCGATCGGGTCCCCGAGCCTCGTGCCGGTGCCGTGGGCTTCCACCACGTCCACCTCGGACGGTGCCAGGCCGGCGTCGGCCAGTGCCTGCCGGATCACCCGCTGCTGCGACGGGCCGTTCGGCGCCGTCAGGCCGTTGGACGCCCCGTCCTGGTTGACCGCCGAACCCCGCACCACCGCCAGCACCTGGTGCCCGTTGCGCCGGGCGTCCGACAGCCGTTCCACGAGCAGCAGGCCCACGCCCTCGCCCAGCCCGAAGCCGTCGGCGGCGGCCGAGAACGCCTTGCACCGGCCGTCGCCGGCCAGCCCGCCCTGCCGGGAGAACTCCACGAACATGCCGAGGGTCGGCATCACCGTGGCGCCGCCGGCCACGGCGAGGTCGCACTGGCCCGCGCGCAACGCCTGCACCGCCAGGTGCAGGGCTACCAGCGAGGAGGAGCAGGCGGTGTCGACGGTGACCGCCGGGCCCTCCAGGCCGAGGCTGTACGCGATGCGGCCGGAGTGCACGCTGCCGGTGGTGCCGGTGAACACGTATCCGCCGAAGCCGGTGTCGTCGCCCGTGCCGGGCCCGTACTCCAGCGTCATCGCGCCGATGAACACGCCGGTTCGGCTGCCGCGCACCGACGTCGGGTCGATGCCCGCGTGTTCGAACGTCTCCCACGACGTTTCCAGCAGCAACCGCTGCTGGGGGTCCATCACGGTGGCCTCGCGGGGTGAGATACCGAAGAAGTCGGCGTCGAACAGGTCCGCGTCGTGCACGAACCCGGCCTCGCGCTGGTAGTAGTGGCCGGTCCGGTCCGTCTGGGGCGCGTACGTGCCCGTGACGTCCCAGCCCCGGTTGGCGGGGAACGGCGTCAGCACATCGGCGCCGCTCGCGACGAGCTCCCACAGGCGGTCGGGGCCGTGGGCGCCACCCGGATACCGGCAACCCATCCCGACGATCACGATCGGGTCCTGGGTTGCGGGCGCGAACCGGTCCGGATCGTGACCGGCGCCGGGATCAGGGCCGAAGAGCCGCTCAGCGAGGGCTGCGGCGAGCGCGGCGGGCGTCGGGTGGTCGAAGGTGACGGTGACCGGCAGCGCCAGCCCGCTGGCCGCCGACACCCGGTTGCGCACCTCGACCGCGGTCACCGAATCGAACCCCAGATCGCGGAAGGGCCGGTCCGGATCGACCGCGTCCGCCCCGTCCTCGCCCAGGGCGAGGACGACCTCGCGGCACACCAGCTCCGTCAGCGCCGCCTGCCGGCGGGCCGGCGCCAGGCCGGCCAGCTCACCGCGCAGCGAAGTGCCCGCGGTGGGCTGCCCGGTGCCCGCCTCGGGCACGGGCAGGTCGGCCGGCGGCGCCGGGGCGTCGCCGGCGTACAGGGCATCGCCGCCGGGCTCGGCGCCGCCCACGTACACCTCGCCGAGTGACAGCAGGAACCTGCGGAGGTCTCCCTGGTCGCGGCGCAGCGAACCGCACACCGTCGCCGGAACCGCTCCTGATTCCACGGTCTCCTGCATCGCCGCGGTCAGCACCGGGTGCGGGCTGACCTCCACCAGCACCCGGCAGCCGTCGGCGAGCAGGGCCCTGGTGGCTTCCTCGAACCGCACCGGGTGGCGGAGGTTACTGCACCAGTAATCGGCGTCCAGCGCCACCTCGTCCCCGGGCAGCCGGGCGCCGAGGTGTGCCGAGTAGAACGGGAGCCGCGGCGGCCGGGGGCGGATCGGTTCGAGATCCCTCCGCATCGACGGCAGGATCTCGTCGATCTGCGGCGAATGCGCGGCCAGCCGCGCCGCCACCCGGCGGGCCGGGATCCCGTCGGCGGTCAGGGCCGCCACGAGCTCGCCGGCTGCTCCGGTGTCCCCGGACACCAGCACCGTGGCCGGCCCGTTCAGCGCGGCCACCACCAGCGCGTCCGGCCAGGCCGCCAACCGCTCGCGCACCAGTTGCTCGGGCGCGCGCACCGACACCATCTCGCCCCGGCCCTCGATCGTCGCCTGGGCCTGGCTCCACAGCGCCGCCACCCGCGCGCCGTCGTCCAGCGACAGCGCGCCGGCGACAACGGCCGCGGCCACCTCGCCCAGGCTGTGCCCGGCCACCGCGGCGGGCTCGATCCCCTGGGAGCGCCATACGTCGGCGAGCGCCACCATCATCGCGAACAGTGCGGGCTGCACCACGTCGACGCGGTCGAGGGGGGCCGGATCGCGCAGCACTTCCAGCAGGGACCAGTCCAAGAAGGGTTCCAGTGCCTGCGCGCACTCGTCGAGCCGGGCCCGGAACACCGGGGACTCGGCCAGCAGGTCCCTCGCCATCCCGGGCCACTGCCCGCCCTGGCCGGGAAACACGAACGCGACCGGCCCGCCGGGAGCGGCGCCCTCGACCAGCCCGGGCGCTCCGCGGCCGGCCGCCAGCGCCCGCAAGCCGTCGGCGAAGCCGGCTCGGTCGGCGGCGACGACGGCGGCGCGGTGCGGCCCGGTGGCCGCCATCGCACGCAACGCCGCGCCGACATCGGCCGGCCGCACGTCGGCCCGTGCGTCCAGGTACTCGGCCAGCCGCCCGGCGTGGGCACGCACCGACTCGAGGTGACCTCCGGGCAGCAGCAACGGCAACCAGTCCTGACCGGAGCCGGCCGTCTGCTCAGCGCGCGCGGAACGCATCGGGCACCTCCGCTCGGGTGGCATCCGCCGACGAGTCACGAAAATCGACTTCGAAAACTTTTCGCCGAGTGCGCACGAAGTCCCTCTCATTCACCCTGCAACCGAAGCGATCGAGCAGATCGGCCGCCGTCCGCGAAACCGGCGGGCCCGAAAATCAAAACTAGCCCCGCGATCCGCTACATCAACTCCCCAACCTGGTAGTCAGGTCCGGATACCGGGGGAGGCCGCACGACCACCAGAATTGGTGATACCCCGCCGGAAAGATCCATGCGAATCTCGGCAGGTATTTTGCCGACGAGAATGGCGCCGCAGTCCGCCCTCACGATTCGGAGCAGGCACATCACATGCGCGAGGAAACTGATTACGAGCTGACTGATGACGACCTGGTCGTGGAAACGTCGTCCGGCGCGATGCGGGGCTTCCTGGACCGGGGCGTCCCGAACTGGCGCGGCATGCCGTACGGCCGGGTCGAGCAACGGTTCCGGCCACCGGCGCCGGCCGTCCCCGTCGAGCGGATCGATGCGCGCCACTGGGGCCCGGTCTCCTGGCAGCTGCCGATCATCCCCGGCCAGACGCCCTCGACGGTGTCCCCCGACGCTACCGAGAGCGAAAACTGCCTCAACCTCAACATCTGGTCGCCCGACCCGAACCCGGGCGCGCGCCGGCCGGTGCTGGTGTGGCTGCACTTCGGCAGCCGGGCCTACGGCAGCGGCAGCACGTCGACCAACGACGTCTGGCACTTCGCCGCCCGGCACGACGCGGTCGTGGTCACCGCGAACTACCGGATAGGGGCCTGGGGCTGGCTCTATCTGGGCGCGCTGGACCCGGACTTCAAGGACAGTGCCAACCTGTCCATGCTCGACCAGATCCAGGCGCTGCGCTGGGTCAAGGAGAACGTGGCCGCCTTCGGCGGCGACCCGGACAACGTGACGCTGTTCGGCCTGTCCTCCGGCTCGTCGGACGTGGCGGCGCTGCTGGGCGCTCCGGCGGCCAAGGGGCTGTTCCACAAGGCGGCGCTGTACAGCGGCGCCCAGCCGCCGATGGCCGAGGAGCGGGCCGCCCGGTTCGCCAAGGACTTCCTTGAGGCCGCCGGACCGCTGGCGGCGACGCCGAGGGATCTCGCGCGGCTGCCCAACGTGGGGCTGCGCACCATCCATCGGCGGATGCTGAAGCAGGCCACGGCCAAGTCGCACGGCCCGGCCATGATCCGGTACGGACCGTTCGTCGACGGCAGCGTCCTGCCCCGCAGCCCGCTGGACTCGCTGGGGGCGGGGCTCATGTCCGACGTCCCGCTGCTTGTCTCGAACGTCACCGAGGAGAGCGGGGCGTGGGACGCCTGGAACGCCATCGACACGGCCTACCTGCGCGCGTTCCCCGAGCACGACCAGTCGCTGCCGCACAGGGAGAAGATCGACGCGCTGTCCGAGCTGATCTGGGTGGGGCCGGCCAAGAAGCTGCTCGCCGCCCAGCACAAGGGCGGCGCCCCGGTGTGGTACCAGCAGTTCGACTACGCGCCGTCCACCAGCTGGCGGACCGTTCTCGCCTATCCCGAGCTGGCGAACCGGCCGGTCCACGGCGCCGACGTGGCCTGCCTGTTCCTCGACCCGGAAGGCACCGTCGGCTCCGACGAGGACCGTGCGGTCGGCGCGCAGGACCAGGCGGCGCTGCTCGCCCTGGCCAGGGACGGGCGGGTGCCGTGGACGCCGTGGACGCCGGAATCGCCGGCCCCGCACCGGATCGGCCTGCCGGCGCACTGATCAGCGCCGGCCGCAGGACGTCAGGGGTTCTCGTAGAAGCCGTCGATCCGGCCACGCGCGAGGACCTCGCCGGCGGCGTCGAGCACGGCGCGTGGTTTGGCCGATTCCGGGTCCGCGCCGCCCGCCGGGGCGGCGATCGGCTTCGCGAGCGCGAAGAGCTGGAACGCGTACCGGTGCGGGCCGTGCCCCTTGATCGGGTCCGCCCCCAGGTAGCCGCGTCCCTTGCCGGACCGCAGCACCCGCACACCCGCGGTGGCGCTGTTCTCGTCGAGCGCACCCCGCGCGACTTCGGTCACCGCAGCGTCGAGAAGGAAGACTCCGTGGACGAACGGCTTCGGCAGGGGCACATCCGGGTCCTCGACGACCAGGAGCAGTTGCGTGGCGCCGGCAGGGGTTCCGGTCCAGCTCAGCGCCGGCGAGGTGTTCTGGCCGCCGGACCGCTTCCCGGCGTGCGCCACCGGCATCGTCGCCTCGTGCTCGAAGTCCGGACTGGTCACCCGCAGGGTCTCGGGCCCCGCCAGGTTCGGCGTGTTCCAGGCCAGGCCCGCCTCCCCGGCCCGCCGGTTCTTCAGCAACTTACCGAGCACTGCCATGAATTCTCCTTGTCTGGACACTTCGGACACTCGGACCGGTTCGCCAGGACCACCCGGCGCCGGCCGGCGCCTCGTGGGATCCGCGGTTTCCGGCGGGCGGTTCACCGGCGGTCCGGTGGCCGTCGGCCGTTTCCGCCGCGCGGCGCACGTGCCGCCCGGTTCCACCAGGTCCCGCGACGGGATCGGCAGCACCGGTTCGGGCGGGCTTCGCCGCTGCGGGCCCGGCCAGACACCCTATACAAGATCAGGACGCCACCGACCGGCCTCGTGGTGACTTCGCGGAATCAGGCGCACATATCGGCCATTGGCTGCAAAACTTACGAAGACGACGCGTTCACCGTCACCGAGCACCGCACCTCCTGGCGCGGGGGACTCCTCACTGGAGGGGCACGGTGAACCGGGCCGCCGAGCGCGCGGACTCGGTGCTCACCCGGATGCTGTCCGGAGCCGGCGACGCGGCCGGCGGTGGGATCCTCCTGCTGGACGGCCCCTGGGGCTGCGGCAGGACCACACTTCTTTCCCGTTGCGTCGGGCGGGCCGTCGAGTCCGGTGCGCGCACCCTCGTCGCGGCCTGTTCGCCTGCCGAGCGCGACGTCCCGTTCGGTGTGCTGGCCCAGCTCCTCCAGGGCGTGAAAGCGGGCCCGGAGTCGGCGTCCGTCCTGGGCGAAGTGGAATCCGCGGCGCAGCGGGTCTTCTCGACCACGGACGCCGGTGAGGCCGAGACCGATCTTCTCTTCCGACGGCTGTACGGGGTGCTGCTCGAACTCGCCGGGCAGCGGCCCCTGGTGATCGCGGTCGACGACATCCGCCACGCCGACCTCCCGTCCGCGCGCTGTCTGTCGCAACTGGTGCGACGGCTGCCGGCCACGCGGGTGATCGTGGTCCTCACCGACGACCGGAACGTGCGGACCTCCTCGCCGCCGCTGCGGGCCGAGGCGCTGCGCTGTCCCGGCCTGCACCGGATCACCGTGGCGCCGCTGGACCCGGAGACGGTCGGACAACTGGTCGTCGAGCAGTTCGGTGCCGGGGTGGACCACGACAGACGCAGGTGGTTCTACGAGGCCACCGGCGGCAATCCGGTGCTGCTGCGGGCTTTGTTGGCCGATTACGAGACGGCCGGCGACGTCCTGGCACAGGGGTACGCCCAGGCGTTCCTCGGTTGTCTCCACCGCACCGGGCCGACGCCACTGGCGGTGGTGCGCGGACTGGCCGTGCTGACCGACGCCGCCACCGTCCCCACCCTCGCGCACCTCGCCGGCGCCGACGTCGAGTCGACCGGGCAAGCGCTCGCCGCGATGACGTCCGCGGGACTGCTGCGCGACGGAACCTTCCGGCACAGCGCGGCGCGGCTGGCCGTGCTCGACGATCTTCCGGCGCCGATACGTGAAGACCTGCACCGTCGCGCCGCCCGGCTGCTGCACGGCGCCGGTCTGCCCGCGCCGGTGGTCGCCCGGCACCTGGTCCGGGCCGGGCGCATGCCCGAACCCTGGGTGGACGACGTGCTGCTGACCGGCGCCTTCGCCGAGGACGAGCCGAGTCTGGCCATCGAACTGCTGCACCACACCCTCGAAGGCCGGACCGGGGCCGGAGACCGGGCGAAGATCCGGGTGCGGCTGCTTGAGCTCGAATCGAGGATCGACCCGGTCGCCGGCTCCGTCCGCCTCGGACCACTGCTCGCCGCGGCGAGGTCGGGCGACCTCGACGTGCCCGCGCGAGCCGTGCTGGTGCGTCAGCTGCTGTGGCGCGGGAGGACGGACGAGGCCGGGGAGCTGCTCTCTAGTCTGCGCGGGCGAACGGACTCCCCCGTGCTGGGCGACCTCGAACTCTGGCTGGCGGCCACGTTTCCCGCGCTGTCCCGGAAAACGGTCGCCGGCGGAACCGGTGTGCGGGTGGAGACACGGTCCACGGCCGTGCTCACCGAACTGCTCGGGCGCGGATGCGGCGCGGACGTCGTCGCGAAAGCGGAGAAGGTGCTGCGGGAGCCGCTCTCCGGCCGATGCACGTCCGGGCTGGGCCCGAGCGGACTGCCCGCCCTGATGACCCTGGTCTACGCCGACCGGCTCGGCGCCGCGTCGTTCTGGTGCGACCAACTGCTCACGCGGGCGGAGTCCCGGGGGTTGCCCGTCGTCCAGGCCTCGGTGCTCGCGGCCAAGGCGGAGATCCTCACCAGGAAGGGCGAGTTCGGCGAGGCCGCGACCACCGCGCGGACGGCGCTCACACTCCCGGCGCCGGGCTCGTGGGGAGCGTTCGTCGGACTTCCGCTCGGTGCTCTGGTCCTCGCGCTGACCCGGACGGGCCGGTACGAGGAAGCGTCCCGGTACGTCGGCCGGACGGTTCCGCCGGCGGTGTTCGACACCCTTGCCGGGTTGCACCACCTCTACGGTCGCGGCCATTTCCTGCTCGCGACCGACCGCGTGCAGGCGGCGCTCGCCGACTTCCTGCGGTGCGGTGAGCTGCTCACCGGCTGGGCGCTGGCCGGCGCCGCCCCGGTTCCGTGGCGGACCGCCGCGGCCGAGGCGTGGCTGCGCCTGGGCGATCGGGACCAGGCCCGCCGGCTCGTCCTCGATCAGGTGGCACGGGCCGGCGCCGACGGTGACCGGGCACGCGCCCAGTCGCTGAGGCTGCTCGCCCAGACCCGTCCCGCGAAGCGACGGCAGAAGCTGCTGGGTGAGGCGGTCGGTCTGCTCGAGGACGCCGGTGACGACTTCGAGCTCGCGCGGACCCTGCGTGATCTGGGCGAGTCGCACCACGCCCTCGGCGACGACCGGCGCGCGCGGCGCCTCGCGCGCCGGGCGCGGCAGCTGGCGAAGTCCTGCGGTGCCAAGCCGTTCCTCGACGAGCTGGGCGCAGGCTGCGACGATCCCGGTGAACCGGCGCAGCCGGACAGGATCCGGTCGCTCACGGGCTCGGAGCGCCGGGTGGCGTCCCTGGCTGCCGCCGGGTACACCAACCGCGAGATCGCGCTGAAGCTGTACGTCACGCCGAGCACGGTCGAGCAGCACCTCACCCGCGCGTTCCGCAAGCTGTCCGTCAAACGGCGCGAGGAGCTGCCGGGGGAGCTGTGCGCGGACCTGCTGCTGCGCGGTTCCCGCTGAGACCTGGCCCCGGCGTCAGCGGGGCAGCGCGGCGCCGGTCAGGTCGAGCGAGGTCAGACGCAGCGCGCTCGACGCGGGACGGACGGCCGGCACCAGGTGCAGGCGCTCGACACCGTCGGCGCCCGGCGCCGGCAGACCGGCTGCGCAGGCGCACTCGTGCTCGGTGAATCCCGCGAACCGGTAGGCGATCTCCATCATGCGGTTGCGGTCGGTGCGGCGCAGGTCGGCGACGAGGTGCACGCCGGCCTGGGCGGCCTGGGCGGACAGCCAGTTCAGCAGGGCCGAGCCGGCGCCGAGCGACACGACACGGCACGAGGTCGCCAGCAGCTTGAGGTGCCACGCCCGCTCGTGCCGGGCCAGCAGCACGATGCCGACGGCGCCGTGCGGACCGAACCGGTCCGCCATCGTCACCACCAGGACCTCGTGACCGGGATCGGCCAGCAGACCGCGCAGCGTCGCGTCGTCGTAGTGCACGCCGGTGGCGTTCATCTGGCTGGTGCGCAGGGTCAGTTCCTCGACGCGGGACAGCTCCTGCTCGGTGGCGCGCTCGATGGTCATCTCCAGGTCGAGCGTGCGCAGGAAGCCCTCGTCGGGGCCGGTGAACTCGGCCCGGCTGGCGTCGCGCTCGAACCCGGCGCGGTACATCTGCCGCCGCCGGCGGGAGTCGACGGTGACGACGGCGGGACTGAACTCCGGCCGCCGGACCAGCCCCGCGGCCTCCTCGGCCGGGTAACACCGCACGTCGGCCAGGTGATGGGCCACCTCGGCACGCTCGACCGGGTTGTCGTCGATGAAGGCGATCGCGGTGTGCGCGAAGTTCAGCCGCTCGGCGATGGCGCGCACCGACTCCGACTTCGGGCCCCAGCCGATGTGCGGCACCACGAAGAACTCGGCCAGCCCGAACTCCTCCAGCCGCGACCAGGCGTGGTCATGGTCGTTCTTGCTGGCGACGGACTGCAGGACACCCCGTCCGTCGAGGGTGGTGATCACCTCCCGCACCCACGCGAACGGCCGCACGCCGTCATCCTCGACCAGGGTGCCGCGCCACAGCGTGTCGTCCAGGTCCCAGATCAGACACTTCACCATCGGAGTCGCGGTCATGGCCGTCCCCTCACTGTGCCCGCCCGGCCCCGCACGTGTTCGGCGAGCAGGAGTTGGCAGATCTCGGTGGTGCCTTCGATGATCTCCATCAGCTTCGCGTCCCGGTACGCGCGGGCCACCACGTGGCCGTCGGACGCGGCGGCGGACGCGAGGAGCTGGACCGCGTGGGAGGCCCCGGCGGCGGCCGCGCGGGAGGCGATGTACTTGGCCTGCACCGCGTCGGTGGCGACCTCGGGCGCGCCCCCGTCCCACGACGCGCTGGCGTGCTCACAGGCGCGGGTGGCGATCTGCTCGCCGACGTACAGCTCGGCGAGCAGGCGGCCGACGAGCTGGTGCCCGGCGAGCGGAATCCCGAACTGCTCGCGGCCGCCGGTGTGCTCGACGGCCGCCGTCAGGCACGCGCGCAGGATGCCGACACAGCCCCAGGCGACGGACATCCGGCCGTAGGTCAGCGCCGCCGTCACGACCAGAGGCAGCGGCAGCCCGACCCCGCCCAGCACGTGGTCGGCCGGCACGCGGACATGGTCGAGGACCAGGCCGGCGTGCCCGGCCGCACGGCACCCGCTGGGGTGCGGCACCCGCTCGACCCGCACACCCGGCGTGTCCGCGGGCACCACCACGGCGGTGGCGCCGCCCTGGTAGCCGCCGAACACGAGGAGCAGATCGGCGTAGTGGGCGGCGGTGACCCACACCTTGCGGCCGCAGACCACGACATCCCCGGACCCGCCGTCGGTGATCGTGGTGGCCATCGCGGCGAGGTCGCTGCCCGCGCCCGGTTCGCTGAACCCGACGGCGGCCAGCTCCCCCGAGGTCAGCCGGCGCAGGAAGTGGTCGCGCTGCCCGGCGGTGCCCAGCCGGCGGATCGCCCACGCGGCCATGCCGTGCGAGGTCATGACGCTGCGCAGCGAACCGCACAGCTCGCCGACCGCGGCGGTCAGCTCGCCGTTGGCCCGGCTGTCCAGTCCCGCTCCACCGTGCCCGACGCCGACCTGGGCACACAGCACGCCCAGCCCGCCCAGCTCGGCCAGCAGGTCGCGGGGCAGCTCGCCGGCGACGTCCCAGCCCGCCGCGCGGTCGCCCACCCGGTCGGCGACGAGCCCGGCGAGGTCGTCGCTCACTGCTCGGCCTCCCGCAGCCGCAGCACCAGCGCGGTCATGCCGTCGACGGTGCGGAAGTTGTCCAGTGCAAGATCCGGACCGGCGATCACGATGTCGAAAGTGGACTCCAGATGCACCACGAGCTCCATGGCGAACATGGACGACACGCCGCCGACGGCGAACAGGTCCGTGTCCCGCGCCCAGGTCTGCCTGGTGCGCTCGGTGAGAAATGCCTGCACCTGCTCGGCCACCGGCTCTGAGGTTGTCGTCACGGTTGTGCCTTCCCGTAGTCGTAGAAGCCGCGGCCCGTCTTACGGCCGAGGTGACCGTCGCGGACCTTGCCGAGCAGCAGTTCGCAAGGCACCGCCCGGGGATCGCCGGTGCGCTCGGCCAGCACCCGCAGCGAGTCGGCCAGGTTGTCCAGGCCGATGAGGTCCGCCGTGCGCAGCGGACCGGTCCGGTGTCCGAGGCATTCGCGCATCAGGGTGTCCACGGCTTCGGCCGTGGCGGTGCCCTCCTGCACGACGCGGGCCGCGTCGTTGATCATCGGGTGCAGGATCCGGCTGGTCACGAAACCCGGTCCGTCGCCGACCACGACCGGTTTGCGTGCCAGGACGCCGAGCAGCCGGGTGACGGCGGAAAGCGTCGCCCCGCCGGTGCTCGCGCCCCTGACGACCTCGACCGTCGAGATCAGGTACGGCGGGTTCATGAAGTGGGTGCCGATCAACCGCGCCGCGTCCGGCAGGTATCCGGCCAGCTCGCCGATCGGGATCGAGGACGTGTTCGAGACCAGCGGTACCCCGGCGCCGGTCAGTGCGGCGGTCTCCGCGAGCACCTTCGTCTTGAGCGTCAGGTCCTCGGTGACGGCTTCGATCACCACCGTGGCACCGGCCGCCCCGGCGAGCGACCCGGTGACGGTCAGCTCACCGTACTCGCGGTCCGCAGGCAGCGCGTTCATCAGCTGGGCCATGCGCAACTGCGCGGTGACCGCGGCCGACGCCTGCCGGGCCCTCGCCGCGTCGGTCTCCACCAGCGTGACCGGTACGCCGTGCCCCACGGCGAGCGCGCTGATCCCCAGACCCATCGTGCCCGCGCCGAGAACGGCGAGCGAGAAGTCTTCGACCTCTTCGCGCAACATATGTTTCCTCCAGTGGGAACGCTCGGCCGACGGACCGTCCCGCCCTGTTCTCTTCCCTCGTCTTCAGCATGATCCGCGAGCGCGGCGCCCACCCCCCTGAATACCCCCCTATTTCTCCCGGGAAAGTGACACCCGTGCGAGTTCGGGAATCCACCGTTGACACCACCCGGACCATTCGTAGACTGGGCCGCACTCCCCGCTCCGACATTTCACGAAAGTATCCTCATGGCTCAGCAGATCAATGCGAACCAGGAAATACTCGACTACGTGCGGGCCACCTCCCTGCGTGACGACAAGGTGCTCGCCGGACTCCGGGCCGAGACGGCGACGGTGCCGGCGGCGCGGCTGATGCAGGTGATGCCCGAGGAGGGACAGCTGCTCGCGCTGCTCGTCGGCCTCACCGGCGCCCGCGCCGTGCTGGAGATCGGCACTTTCACCGGCTACAGCACGCTGTGCATGGCGCGCGCCCTGCCGGCCGACGGACGGCTGGTGACCTGTGACATCGCGGCGAAGTGGCCTGACATGGGCAGGCCCTTCTGGGAGGAGGCGGGGGTGGCGGACCGGATCGAGGTGCGGGTCGGTGACGCCCGGGCCACGCTCGCGGCGCTGCGCGAGGAGGGCGCCGAGTTCGATTTCGTGTTCATCGACGCCGACAAGTCAGGATATCTCCACTATTACGAGGAGTCACTGTCCCTGCTGCGCCCGGGCGGACTGATCGTGGTGGACAACACGTTGTTCTTCGGCCGGGTCGCCGATCCGGCCGTGACGGACATCGACACCGTTTCGGTGCGCGAACTGAACACCCGGCTGCACACCGACGAGCGAGTCGAAATCTGCGTGCTGCCCATGGCCGACGGAATCACGCTCGTCAGAAAACAGTGAGCGGGCCGATGGCGCGGTTGCGGAAGGCGGCCATGGCGGGGGGTGCGACCCGGCGAACTCGCCGCTGCTCTCCGCTCACGAACGACCGCGCGGCCGCGCACCGGCAGGACCGCTGACGGCGAGTACCGCCGGCCCCGCCGCGAACGCGGCTCGGGCGCCGAGTCCAGGCAGGGCGGCGGCCGGACCGGAGCCATCCGGTCCGGCCGCCGTTTCGCGTTGTCGGCCTTCCGCTGCTGACGGTCACTTCTACAGAAGTCAGGCGGGGATGACGACCCCGAACTCGTCGGCCTGCCGCCGCTGGAACTCGCCGAACTCCCCGTGCAGTTGCCAGCGCCGAGCCGCGCCGCGAAGCGTGCCGGGTTCCCTGGTGCCCCAGGCGGTTTCGAACTCCGGCGGCAGCAGCCTGCTCGACGGCACCGACCACCACATGCGCAGCAGGTGCCGCCCGGTGTCCGCCTCTTCCCTGTCGAACGTCGTCCGGCCGTGCAGCACCATGTGGTTGTTGATCAGCTGCAGATCACCCGGCTGAAACTCCATGGCGGTGACCAGGTCCGGCCGGGCCGCGATCTCCTCGACCGCCTCCACGGCGCGCCGCTGCTGGTCGGTCAGCCGCGGCGCCGCGGGGTTGTCCTGGCTGCGCAGGATCCGGCGGAGGTAGAACCGCGTCGTGGTCCGCCCCTCGTGGCGGCCGAACACCGGACACAGGAAGAAGTCGGGGTGGTCCTCGTCCGGCGAGGCGACGTCGGCGAACGGAAGCGGTTCGTACAGCGCGGGCAGCAGTTCGGGGTACACCCACGACATCTCCCGCCGCACCGCCTCGGCACTCACGACGAGGCTGGTACCGCCGTGGGCGGCGGCCCGCCGGCACAGCAACCCGACGATGTCCGTCGAGTCGATGTGGAACCCGATGTGCTGGTTCGAGCTGTGCACCCGCAGCCGGCCCGCACGGCCCTCGTCGCGGATGTCGACCATGTGCGAGTCGGAGTTGTTCTGGATGAGCGGCACCCCGAGGTGTATGCCGAGTCCCCAGTAGAGGCGGCGGACCTCGTCCTCGCTCTTCCCGGCGACCGGGATCCCGCGGACCAGTGCGAAACCCGGCTCGTCCTCCATCGACCGCAGGATGCGCCGCAGCTTCGGCCCCACCCTCGGCAACGGGAACTCGGCCGCGCCGGCGGCGAAGTCGGACTTGCCGCTCGCGAGCAGCGTGGCGAACGCCTCGTCGATCTCGGCCGCCTCCGGCACGGTCAGTTCGTGCAGCCACGGCTCCTGGTCCGGCACGCTCGACGCTCCGGGTTCCGCGTTCAGCAGATTCGACATCCCTCTCTCGTCCTTTCGGTAGACGTCGGTCGGCTCAGTAGATGCCCTCGATCACCCGCTCGCCGCCGAACTTCTCGACCGGCCGGGGATCGGCCACCGAATCGCCGAACTGCCCTTCCGGGCCGCGGACCCGGATCGCCGAGTCCCGCTCGAGATTGTTGGGCAGGAACACGCCCTTGCTGACGTGGCTCATCACGACCTGGCCGCGTCGGCCGTGGTCCACGGTCTCCCCCGTGTCGGGATCGACGACCCGGAACATCACGACCGGGGTGTACGGGTCGTAGATCACCTGGTCGCCGGCGCCGGTCCCGGCGCGTTCGGCCGCCCCTTCCAGGATCATGGCGCTGTTGTACCGGCTCACCATGCGCACCTGCGGGAAGTACACCTGCGACAGTTCGAACCGCTCGTCGGCGGTCATGTGCGCGCCGCCCCAGAACACCACGGCGACCTTGGCGTTGATGAGTTCGACGAGGCGGGGACGGCCGGAGCACGCGCGCAGGATCGGCGGGGTGATCACCAGAAGGCCGACGTGCTGGGTTTCGAGCACGTGCTCGATCTGGTCCAGTACGTGGTCCACATAGGACTTCACCTGGTCCTGCTCACCGCGGCTGATCAGCTTCTTGACCCAGCGCGGGTCCACGTCGATGGAGAACTTGATGGTGTTCTGCTTCTTCACCACGTCGTCGTACTGGCCGCCGATCTTGTGCGGCCCGGTCGGCGTCGCGATGAGGATGTTGCCGGGTTCCCGCCCGGCGAACACGGGACCGGCGAGCATCCGGTTGATCGAGCTCTCGAACCAGTCGGGCATGAGGATCACGCGTTTGGGCGCACCGGTGGTCCCGCCGGTCTCGAACACCCTGGGCGCCGGCGGGTGGGGGCCGTAACCGCGCGGGATGAGGTCCTCGACGGGAATCCCCCGCAGCTCGTCGACGACGTTGGGGAACAACGCCAGGTCGTCGTAACCGCGCACGTCACGGATCGGGTCGAAGTCGAGGGTCTTGGCGCGTTCGAGCCAGAACCGCGAGCCGGTGTCGGCGCCGAAGTGCCATTCGAGAGCGGTCCTGAGGTATCCCTCGGGGTCGGTCGGCCGGACCGCCGGGTCCAGCACCGCCCACCGCTTGTCGGCCAGGACGCCGGTCATGAAGAACCTCCGTTGTTCCGGGTGCAACCCGCCGATTCCGAAGTTCGTGCCCGCTCCGCCGGCCACGCGACGTCCGTGACCAGGTTGAGCGCGGTGGCCAGCTCCAGGACCTGCCTCGCCCGGGCGAGCATGGGCGGGCCGACCATCTTCCCCTGCGACGTGATGGTGATCGACCTGCTCTCCAGCGCTGCGAGGTCCACGGCGGCGCAGATCTCCAGCGCGTCGCCGATCTCGTTCGTGGTCGGGGTGTAGACGTCATGGATGACGGGGATCTGCGCCGGGTGGATCGCCATGCGACCGAGGAACCCGAGCCGGCGGCCGTGCTTGCTGGTGACCAGCAGCCCGCGCAGATCGCGGGGCTCGGCGTACACGCTCTGGCACGGATTGGGCAGTCCGGCCGCGCGCGCGGCGACGATCACGCGGGCCCGGCTGGTGTCCATGGTCGGTCCCTCGGCGGTGGTGCTGAGGTCAGCCCGGAGATCGGACTCTCCGAGGCCGAGCATCGTCACCTCGGGCGACGCGGTGGCCAGGGCGAACGCGTGTTCCAGCGCGACCGCCGATTCGATGAGCACGTGGATCTTCGCCGGGTGTCCCAGCTCCCGCAGCACCTCGGCGACGCGCCGGACGTCGGCGGGCGAGTCCACTTTGGCCACCCGTACCCCGGCGAGCGCGGGACCCGCGACCGCGCGGATGTCGTCCTCGCACAGGCCCGACGACATCGGGTTGACCCGCACGTAGGTGGGCTTCGCGGCCGGCCTGGCCATGGCCTCGGCGACGATCTCGCGCGCCTCGAGCTTGCGCGGGCCCGGGACGGCGTCCTCCAGGTCGAGGATCACCGCGTCGGCCTCGGTGTCGTAGGCGCGCGCGATCCGGTCCGGGTGGTGGCCGGGCACGTACAGGCAGCTGCGGAACACCCGGGGCTTTGCGCGGTCGTCGGTCATGCTCCGGCCTCCCCGGCCGTCGGGCGGGCGGGCGCGACGGAGCCGCACACGTCCTCGGTGTGAGCGCCGATCGGCGGACCGGCCCAGTCGATCCGGCCCGGAGTGGCCGAAAGACGGAACGGGACCCCGGGCATGCGCACCGAGCCGAGTTCGGCGTCGGGCACGTCCACGGTGAGACCGCGGGCCCGGAACTGCGGATCGGCCAGCACGTCGTCGACCTCGTAGATGGGGGCGACGGCCGCTTCGGCCGCCTCGAAGGCGTCCATGACCTCGTCCCGGCGCCGGGCGGCGATCCACGGCCGGATCGCGTCGTCGATCAGCTCACGGTGCTCGGCCCGGCCGACCCCGGTGGCGAACCACGGCTCATCGCCCAGATCGGGGCGGCCGACCAGCCGCACGACGCGTTCGGCGACCGGGTGCGCCGGGGCGGAGACTGCGACCCAGCGGTCGTCCGCGCAACGGTAGACACCCCGGGGCGCACTGTTGTTGGACCGGTTGCCGACGCGTTCGGGCTTGAGGCCGAGGTGTTCGTACACGGTGAGCTGGGCTCCCAGGGAGCCGATGAGTGTCTCGGTGATGGCGATGTCCGCGACCTGGCCGGTGCCGATCACGTCGCGGGCGCGCAGCGCGATCAGCACCGCGAGGGCCGCGTGCAGGCCGGCGACGGCGTCGCCGAGCGGGAACGCCGGGAGCGCGGGCGGCCCGCCCGGTTCACCCGACATCGCCGCCAGCCCGCTCATGGCCTCCGCCAGCGTGCCGAAGCCGGGACGGTGGGCGTACGGACCGTCCTGTCCGAAGGCGGTGACCCTGGCCAGCACCAGCCGGGGGTTGACCTCGGCGAGCACCTCCGGGCCCAGGCCCCAGCGTTCCAGGGTGCCCGGCCGGAAGTTCTCGATGAGGGCGTCGGCCCCGGCGGCGAGCCGGCGAAACCGCTGCGCGTCCTCAGGCTCGTGCAGGTCCAGTACCACGCTCTTCTTGTTGCGGCTCAGCACCTTCCACAGCAGCGGGACGTCGTGGTGCGCATGGCCGAAGCGGCGCAGCGGGTCGCCCGAGGGCTGTTCCACCTTGATGATCTCGGCGCCGAAGTCACCGAGCAGTCGCGCGGCGAACGGTCCCGCGAACAGCGTGGAGGCGTCGATCACGGTGAGCCCGGCCAGAGGCGCCGCGGGAGCGGGTACGGCCGGCCTGCCGAATGCGGTTCTGCCGCGCGGACTCGTCATGCAGACCCTCCCCTCCGGGTCGTCGGTGGATCAGGGCGAAATTACGTAAGTTCGCCTGGAGAGGTCAAGGTCGTGCATGCCGCACCATTCCCGGGCACGGTATTCGACTGCGTTTTCCGCGCGGTTGAACACCGGCTTCGGCATAACGGCACATCCGGGCGCACCGAGCCGGTTATGCCCGGGGAGTTCGATTCCACCAGATCGGGTAGTGGCGGCGGCACCACCAATTCTGGCTGTTTCGAGCCGCAGGCCCTCGCAGGCGTTGGCGGGTCGCGGTGGCGCAAATAAGCTGACAACACCGCCACGTCCACGCACATCACGCCACGTCACGGCACGTCACGCGCGAACCGCCGGTCCTCCGACACGACCAGGAGTCCCATGTCCCAGCACGAGGCGCCCCGCCGGCCGAGCGACGATCCGCCGGCCTTCGCGGACTGCGAACCGACTGCCTGGCTGTCGGGCCAGCTGGCCACGAGCACCGTCCGCCGCATCCGCGTCAGCTCGCTCAACCTCGATTTCACCTTACGGCAGGGCCGGGTGAACATCGAACACGTGCAGATCCTCGCCGGGATCGCCGAAGAACTGCCACCGATCGTCGTACACGGTCCATCGGGCCGGGTCCTCGACGGAATACACCGCGTTCACGCCGCCTTGGCGCAGGAGCGGAGCCACATTTCCGCCATTGAGTACGGCGGTTCGGACGAGGACGCTTTCGCCGTGGCCGTCCGGCTCAACACGGCACACGGACTGCCGCTCTCGCGCGCGGAGCGAATCGCCGCCGCGCAGCGGATCCTGCGCACCCACCCGCGGTGGTCGAACCGCATGATCGCCGGGGTCACCGGGCTGGCGGAGTCGACCGTCCGGGTGCGGCGCCGCGACCTTCCCGAACCCGAACCCGGGCTCCGCTCCTGCACCCGGGTCGGCCGCGACGGCCGCGTCCGGCCGGTGAACGCCGCCGAGGGGCGGCTGCGGGCCAGCCGGCTGCTCGCCGAGCGCCCGAGCGCGTCGGCGCGGGAAATCGCGCGCCAGGCAGGAGTCTCGCCGAATACCGTGCTCGACGTACGGCGCCGGCTTGCCGAGGGCCGGGAACCGGTGCCGGTCCAGGCCCGAGGCGGCGAGGCCGGTGCGCCGGCGGTCCCTCGCCCGACCGGGCCCAGCGACCTCGAGAGGCTCACCACGGCCGTGCTGGCCGCCCTGATGGCGGACCCCTCGATCCGGCTCAACGACCGCGGGCGGTTCCTGATCCGCTGGATGCGGGCCAACCGGGAGGCGCTCACCACCCGGTCCGACGTCGCCTGCGCGATCCCCGACCACTGGTCGGTCCCGGTGGCCAGGCTGGCCCGGGCGTATTCGCTGTTCTGGCAGGATCTGGCCCGGCAGCTGGAACACAGGTCGGCGGAACCGCCCGCCCGGAGCGCGGACCCGGTCCTCGGACCACCCGGCCGGCCGTAGGAGTCCGGCCGGATCAAAGCGCCGAACGCAGCAGGCCGGTGATCGTCGCCGGCCTGGTGTCCGAAGCCAGCCCGGTCACCAGGGCGGCGAGTTCACCGGCCACCGCCTCGTCCACCGCGCGCCGCGCGTTCATACGGAACTTGGCCGCCAAGTCCGCGGCGGACAACGGATTCTCCGGGCCGCCCAGGTTGTGCCGGACCCGTTCCACGAGCACGGCGCCGTCGGTGAGCCGCACGGTGAGCACGGCAGGGAACTGGTGCGGGAAGATCCGCGTGCACTCCGGGTCGGCCACCGGGGTCACCCGCGCGGCCAGCGCGAGGCGTACCGGATCGGCCACCGCGGCGTCGGTGAAGTCGGCGTGGGACAGGCCGAGGCCGCCGCCGCCGAGCAAAGCGGCGGCGACCGTGTACGGCCCGCTGAACGCGCCGTGGTAGCCGGACAGCGGCTTGCGTTTGCCCTCGAGCGGCTCGGCGATGGTGCGCAGCACCGGTTCGGGCACGCCGAGGGTGAGTTCGGTGATGGTGGCGGGGTCGACCTCGCGCCGCCGGATCCGCAACGCGGCCTCCACCCCGGCGTGGGTGAAGTGGTTGCAGGGATAGGGCTTGACGAAGATCCGGTCGCTCTCCCATCGCTCGCCGAGGTCCCGGGTCACCGCTTCGAGGTCGAACCGGTCGCCGCAGAACGCGCGCAGCAGGCCGAACCGGCCTTCCAGCACGGTCGGCGGACCGGTGATCCCGTTCGCGGCGAGCGCCGCGGCCACCACCCCGGCGTGCGCCGCCCAGCCGCAGTGGATCCGTTTGACCGTGCCGCCGGTCCGGTTGGCCTCGATGACCCCGGCTCCCATACTGCACGCGATGCCGATCGCCGAGGTCAGCGGAGCGGCGCTCAGTCCGCGCAGCATCCCGGCCGCGACGGCGGCGCCGACCGTGCCGCAGATCGCGGTGGCGTGCTGGCCGCGGTCGAAGAACACCGAGTTCGCGCTCTCCTCGTCGTAGCCGGCCATACCCAGCCTGCAGGTCACCTCGACCCCGACGGCCACGGCGTCGCAGAAGGCGGGCCCGGAAGCGCCGGTCTGCTCCGCGACGGCCAGTGCCGCCGGCACGACCGCGGCCGACGGGTGCAGCACCGAGGGCAGGTGTGTGTCGTCGAAGTCCAGGCTGTGCGCGAGCGTGCCGTTGACCAGTGCGGCCGACGGCGCGGGCATGCGGGTGGCCGAGCCGATCGCGGTGGCCTGCGGCGAACCGCCCCACTCCCCCACGGTGGCCGCGACGGCCTCGGCCGGCCGCTCCGAAAGCGCGGCGAGGCAGTTGCCGAGCAGGTCCAGGACTCGGCCGGCGACGTCGCTGCGCCGGCCGGCGGGCAGTCCGTCCTTCACGACGCGTTCGGCCAGCGCGCCCAGCCGTTCGGCCGGGGTCACGCGCCCACCACGGCGATCGGCCTGATCGGGGAACCCGTGCCACCGACGATGCGCAACGGCGAGACCACGAGAGGAAACTCCGTGAGACCGGACGCGGCGATCTCTTCCAGGTTGAGGTGTTCCATCAGGTAGATGCCGTGCTCGACCAGCAGCAGGCGGTGCACCGGCAGCGTCCGGTGGCCTTCGCCCGGCGGGATCCGCTCGTAGGCCGTCGTGTCGGCGCCGGTGGCCACGACGTCCTGCGCGGCCAGCCATTCGGCCGCGTCCTCGGTCACGCCTGGAACGCCGGTCGCGTGACCCAGGTAGGTCTCCGGGCGCGCGAAGTGGGCCGCCCATCCGGTCCGCACCAGCGCGACGTCGCCGGGGCCGGGCAGGGCGCCGGCGTGCTCGGCGGCCTCCAGCAGGTCCTCCCGCGTAACGCCGTAGCCGGGCTCGAGCACGTCCACACCGTGCACGGCGGCGACGTCCAGCAGCACCGCCCGCGTGACGAGCGGCGGGATCTGTTCGGCGCCGAGTTCGCTGAAGGCGCCGCCGCGCTGGGCCTTCTCCGCGTCCACGCCGCCGTGCAGCTTGCCGTCGTGGCTGACGTGCGACAGCGCGTCGATGTGCGTGCCCACGTGCCCGCCGGTGACGATCACCTCGCTGCTGGCCGAGCCACCGTCCGGCCGGCGCAGGTCCCCGTGCCGGCGCGCCAGCGTCATCCGGAAACCGGGGTGGTTCGGGGAGCAGGGCATGCCGGTGAACAGCGGCTGTCCCAGCTCGATCGTGCGCACGCCTTCGGCCAGCACGGCCAGCAGCGCGCTGGTTCGCGCGTCCGTCATGGTTCAGCTCCCGGGATCGGCACGGCGGCCGGCCGCGGTCGCACGCCGGCTGCGAGCGTGCTCAGCGGATGGGCTCGGCTCCCTGCCCGCTCAGCCGGCGCGCCAGGAGGTCGATCACTTTCCTGCTGTGGTCGACAAGGTAGAAGTGACCGCCGCCGAACACCTCCAGCTCCGTCGGCCCGGTGGTGTGCTCCGCCCAGGCCCGCGCCTCGTCCAGGGTGACGCGAGGGTCCTCGTCACCGACGAGCACCGTCACCGGGCAGTCGAGGCGCGTACCGGGATCGTGCCGGTAGCGTTCGATGGCGCGGTAGTCGCCGCGCACGGCCGGGAGGATCAGGGCGAGCAGTTCCGGATCGGTCAGCATGGACTGGTTGGGCCCGCCGAGATCCCGCAGTTCCGCCACGATCTGCGCGTCCGTGCCCCGGTGCACCTGCTCGTCGCGGTACCGGGAGGGCGCGCGCCGGCCAGAGGCGAACAACCGCACGGGCGCGGGCAGCCCCGCTGCCCGCATCCGCAGCGCCACCTCGTAGGCGAGCACCGCGCCCATGCTGTGGCCGAACAACGCGAGCGGCCGGTCGGCGAGCTGCCGCAGCGCCGCGAAAACGCGGTCCGCGTACTCGGGTACGTTGTCGATGCCCGGTTCGTTCCGCCGGGCTTGGCGGCCTGGATACTGCACGGCCATCACCTCGACGTCGGGACCGAATGCCTTGGCCAGCGGAAAGAAAAAACTCGCCGAGCCACCGGCGTGCGGCAGGCAGACCAGGCGCACCGCCGCGTTCGGGGCCGGGTTGAACGTCGACACCCAGTTCTCGAAATACGCAGCCGAACCCGTCACGTCGAATTGCCCCTTCGATACGGCGTGTTGTGGTGTTTCGCCACACCGGGATACTAGGTCGCGACAACGGCGGCAGGGCATCCTTCAATAGGATAGTTTTCGGCTCGATCCACCGCTGGCCGGGATCGGTCGGGTGACCGTCGCCACGGCCACCCGGCCCGGCGCCGCGCAGAAAGCCGCCTTTGCCCGGGCCCAGGTCGGGGACCAGCGCCGCCATCGCACCTGACCTGCCGCGGAGGGCGATGGGGCCGGCCGGCCTACGGATCCGGATTCCCCCTGGCACACGGGCGGATGCGCGGACGGCCCCTTGCGTGATCAACAAGCCACTGGTTTAGTGACAACCGCTTGTCACCCGGCTATCACTGAGCGCATCTCGTCGCCACGGTCGCGGCGCCGACGTTGTCCGACTCGGGGAGGGGTCGCCGTCGCCATACGCCCGTCCGGTGCGCGAAGCCGGGGAAACGCGTGCTGGTCGTGACCGATGACACGCGCCGGATGGACCCGGCCGGCCGCGAGGTCCTGTTCACCCGGCAAGCACGTCACGCGGCCGATTGACCAACCGGACCGGGCCGGCGATCGGAGCGGCGTGGTGGGACGTCAGCAACGCCAGGCCGGCGGCCAATTGCGCGGGCGCGCCGAGGACCGCGAAGCCCTTCCGGGCACGGGAGTTCTCGCCGATGGCGCAGGCGTCCCCGGCGTCGGTCCCGTCCCACCCAGGCAGCCACCTGACACCTTACGGAGACACCCATGTCCCAGCAGGCCAACGAAGCGATGGCCGAACGCCTCATCGACCTCTACAACACCGACGTGCACGCCATGATCGACCAGTGCTACCCGGACGACCTCCGGATCAAGGTCAACGGTGTCCTCGCCATCACCGACCGCGACAAGTTCCACAAAGTGGAATCCGAGGTCCTCGGCATCGCGCCCGACCGCCGGGCCGCGATCACCCGCCTCCTGCACACCGGCGACGACACCGTCACCGCCGAAGGCACCTGCACCTTCACCGACACCGAATCCGGCTCGACCCGCCGCACCTACTGGTGCTCGATCTGGACCATCACCGACGGCCTCGTCACCTCCGACAGCACCTACCTCGACGCCTCCGTGTGGACCGCAGCCGGGTCCGGATCCACGCAGCCGCCAGGCGCGGGCCGCGCCCGCCACAGCGATTCTCCCGGCCTGACAGCCGCACCCGCCCCTCCCCCGGCCCCTTGAGCGCCTTCACACCGTCACGTCGCCGGCGCACCAGATGATCCGTACCCGACGCGGCGGGATCACAGTGCGCCGCGCGGCGCGGGCGGCCTGGAGACGGTCCGCGAGCGCGTCCCTGTCCGGCTCACCCGGGAGGGCCTGACAGGCCGAACCCACCGTGCCCATGTACTGCTGACAGCCGGTACCGCCGGCGAGGTGCCGCGAAGCGCGAGCGCGGCATCCCGAGTCGCGGCAAGTCCCCCGTCCGTTCCGCCTCAACAGGCGTACCCGGATTCCACAAGGCCGCACGGCACGACCGGCGCCGACGTCCTGTGCGGCACTTCCTCCCGTGAACGGCCCGCTCCGGGCAGAGCCAGGTCGGGATGAACCTGCTCGGCGGGCGCGCCCGTCAGCCCGTCCCGGTCCGACGGCATGCCCGAGACCCGGCACAACTACCTCCTGGTCCCCACGTGCCGGATCACCGGTTACGCCCGGCCCCCGGCAGCAACACGGTCTCACCGTCACCTGCCCGACACCCCCAGGCACCGGGGACTGCCGCGAACGAGCGGGGCCGAATGAGACCATGAGATGTGCCGGTGCTCGTGCTCCATCGGTGGCTGGTCGTCAGGCGGACGCGGTCAACGACAGTCCGCCGCCGTGCGCCGGGGGCGGGTAGCCGCAGAGCAGGAGGCGGTCCGGGGCAAACGGTACGAGGCTCTTGCCGCCCCCACGGACCGGGAGAACCGGGAGATCCGCGGGGCACCGGTCACTGTCCCGCGCCCGCGAATCCGTGCCGGGCCGCGGGCCGGGCGCGGCCGTCCCGCATCCCGCCAGTGCGACGGCGAGCGCCGCTAACGATCCGATCCACGCCCCCTTGTACTTCTTCATGGCCCCACCCTTTCCTCACGAATGTCGAGGCGCGGATGGGACGCGGCGCCCCCCCGGTTCCGCTGCGGCCCTCAGGCCGGACGGAGCGCCGATCCGGTACAGGCCGGGCACCTCGTCCGGGCGCATGCCGAGACGGGAATCCCGACTCCGCAACAGCCCGTTGGCGGACCTGGGCCAGCGCTGCTAGGTTTTCCGCAGGCCGTGCGAGAGATCGAGGAGGTGGTACCCGTGAACGCAGTATCGACATGGGTGCTCCCCTCCGGAGTCATGGTCGGGCGATAGACAGGTCGTCCGGGAGCGCCGTTCCAGTGCACTCCCGAAAGGCACGACCATGCGTTTCACTTCCGAGCAGCGCCTCGACGACGACCTGCTCGAACGCGAGTTCACCCTTGGTGAGATCCCCGGCATCCTGTGGACACCGGCATCGGCGTCCGCATCCGCACCGGCGCCACTGATCCTGCTCGGGCACCCTCCCCTCGGGCTGCACAGGATGTACCCCCGGCTGGTGGCTCGGGCCCGGCACTCCGCGGCGGAGGGCTTCGCCACGGCCACCATCGAGCTCCCCGGAAGCGGCGACCGGCCCCGTTGGCCTGCCGGCGATCAGGCCCGCGCCGACATGCGCCGGGCGATGGAGGCCGGCGAGCCGGTCAGCGATGAGGTCGTCGATGCCCTCGTCCTCCCGCTGGTCGACAAGGCGGTCCCGGAATGGCAGGCCGCCCTGGACGCCCTCCTCGCGCTGCCCGAGATCGGCGGCCCTGTCGGGTACTCGGGAGGAGTGATCTCCATCGGCATCCGGCTGGCGGTGGTCGAGCCGCGCATCGTGGCCGCCGGCTTCTTCGCCGGGAGTTTCGTGCCTCGTGCCATGTTCGAGGAGGCCCGGCAGGTCACCATTCCGCTGCACGTCCTGCTGCAGTGGGACGACGAAGGAAACGACCGGCAGGCGGCCCTGGACCTCTTCGACGCGTTCGGCTCCAAGGAGAAGTCCCTGCACGCCAACACGGGCGGCCACACCGGCGTCCCGCAGTTCGCGGGGGACGCCGCGGCACAGTTCTTCACCCGCCACCTGAAGTGAGACCGGGCCGTCAGACCCGGTAGCCGATGTCGGCGGGCACCCCGCTCGTCGAGGACAGGTCCCTGCCCTCCGCAGCTCCACAGCGCGGGGGGGGGGGGGGGCCCCCCCCCCCCCCCGGCGCCCCCCCGGGGCCTTTTTTTTATTTTTTNCCCCCCCCCCCCCCCCCCCCCCCCCCCCCCCCCCCCCCCCCCCCCCCCCCCCCCCCCCCCGCCTCCGGAGGTCATGAGCTGTTCGATTGCTGCGGAGCTTCGGGGTGCTGCCCGAACTCCGGTACACGTGCCGCCGGCATGGACGGCCGGACCCCGGACGCGGAGGCCTGCTGCAACAGGCCGTCGAGGAACTTCGCCCTGATGACGACGGAGAACGCCACGGCCAGCCAACCGCGCCGCGTGGCCTCTTCATCGGGCAGCGGCGGCGAGGAGGGCCACAGGCCGCCGGCGGTGGCGAAGGCCTGTGCCGGCGGGTCGCCGACACAGCGCGTTCTCCCGCCCGGTCCCCAGCGCCCGCACCCTGGCCGCCCCCACCGCCGTGGCCCACACTCCCGACGGCCGGACCCGCTCCTGCCGATCAGTCACCGCGCCACTCTGGATGATCGAATTCAACGAGCCCGGTGCACCTCCCCCCGCAGGGGCGGACCGGCACCTTCCCGCTGTTCCTCGGCCTGGTCTCGCCGGCCCTGGTCGGCGTGCGCTCAGCGCTGCTCACGCCCTGTGCGCTGCGTTCCGTCCACGCTCGCGGACGGGGGGGGGGGGGGGGGGGGGGGGGGGGGGGGGGGGGGGGGGGGGGGGGGGGGGGGGGGGGGGGGGGGGGGGGGGGGGGGGGNCCCCCCCCCCCCCCCCCCCCCCCCCCCCCCCCCCCCCCCCCCCCCCCCCCCCCGCATCGCCTCACGCTGCGATGTGTCAGTAGCTGCAGATCGGAACGTTGTAATCCCGCCAGGGTGCGGCGGTCGCCTGCGTCTTGACGTACTCGTCGGAGACGTACCCCTGGCTGGAGCCGTACAGGACGTAGTCCCAGTAGCTGTCTCCGCTGATGGACTGGCCGGGGTACTGGCACACCAGCCGGACTGCTCCGCTGATCGTGCCGATGGCCGTGCAGGAGGTGCTCGGGTAGGCCTGCTTGCTCGGGTGGTAGCAGTCTCGCAGGGTGACGGAACCGTACGTCGTGGCGTCCTCGTTCGCGAACGAGGGCGTCGCCACCGCCAGCACCGCCGCGGTGGCGGCGGCGACGGTCACGGCGACCGCCGCGGTATGACGGCTGCGGAGGAACTTGTTCATGGCACTCCTCGGATTCGGCTGCACCGGCAACGACGCGCCGCCGGCCGGTTCCAGCGAACGCCGGGGACGGCCTGCCTGGAAGCCCTTGCCGAGTTGCCGTACAACCCCGGACAGTGTCCGTACAGCACCAGACGGCCGGGGCGATACAGGTCCGTGACGTCGCCTCCGGACAGGCCGCGCCCGGGCTCGGACTGGAAGATCCGTCGGTTCGCAGACGCGGACAGGCTGCGGTGGGCACCCCGCTACCAGGGCCACCGCCCCTGATCAGCCAGCAGCACTTCGGAAGGGGGCCGGCCGGAGTGAGTCCGGCCGGCCCGCTTCGTCACGTGCGGGTTTGAATCCGCCTGCCGGTCGCCTGGTCCGTGCGCCGGTTTCCGGGCGGCGGTTCAGCCCTGGGCCCGCTCAGCTACGGGCTGCCACTTCTCCCACACCGCGAGACGCTGCTCGTAATCGGCCTTGGCGATACCAAGCGGCGCCGAACCGAAGAAGCAGCGCAGCGGCGGCTCGTCGGCGTCCACGATCTCCAGCACCGCCGCGGCGGACGCGGTCGGATCGCCCGGGGTGCCGACACGCCTGCGCCGCTGCTCCTGCACCTCCTTGTGGAAGTCGGCGTACGCGGGCAACGGCTCGGACGTGCTGGACGAGGAACCCGCCCAGTCGGTGGCGAACCCGCCGGGCTCGATCAGCGTGACCCTGATGCCGAACGGTGCCACTTCCTGTGCCAGCGCCTGGCTCACGCCTTCGAGCGCCCACTTGGACGCGTGGTAGATCCCGACCAGCGGGAAGGCGCTGATGCCCCCGATGGAGGAGACCTGGAGAATGTGGCCGCTGCCCTGCTCCCTCAGGAACGGCAGCGCAGCCTGGGTGATCCACAGGGCCCCGAACAGGTTGGTCTCCAACTGGGCGCGGGCCTCCGCCTCGGTGAGCTCCTCGACCATGCCGAAGTGGCCGTAGCCGGCGTTGTTGACCACCACGTCGAGCCGCCCGAACCGCTCGTGCGCCTGGCGGACGGCCGCGAAGTCGGCATCACGGTCCGTTACGTCGAGACGCAGGGGCAGCAGCCGCTCCCCGTACTGCTCGCGGAGATCGCCCAGGGTGGAGAGGTCGCGCGCGGTCGCGGCCACCGAGTCGCCGCGTTCAAGAGCGGCGATGGCCCACTCCCGGCCGAAGCCGCGTGAGGCACCGGTAATGAACCAGATCTTCTGCGTCATGGTGTGCTCCTCAGGGAAACTCGTCACCCGTACCGTCATCACGTCTCGGTGTTCCTCCACCAGCCAACACCCTGGAGTGGACTCGAAGGCAACTGACACACCTCCGCCCGCGTGGGGAGAACGGCGTTCAGCGCGGTCCACCCGGGCATGGTCCACCGGGGGGGGGGGGCGGGGGGGGGCGGGCCCGGGGCGGGGGGGGCGCCGCCGCCGCTGGTCGACACCGGCGGCCGCGCCCCACCCGCCCCG
>NZ_JAJSYW010000050.1:0-34986 GCF_036815005.1 Streptomyces sp. IBSBF 2435
TTGGGTTTGGGCCCCGCTAATAAGGGGGGCGGGCGGCGCCGGCTTCGGGCGGCGGGAGCGCAGCCGGGAGCGGACGTCGCCGTGCGGCAGGACGTCCACCCAGCGCTCGGGGTATTCGGCCGGCGGGTCGTCGTCCTCGTCGGCCGCGGCGGCCTGCCGGGCCCGCCGCGCCTCGGCCCGCGCGACCACCTCCGCGGCGGCGGCCACCTTGCGCCGGTCGTTCTCCTCCCGGGCGGCGGCGGTGGCCAGCGACGGCCAGATACGGTCGACGGCCGCGTTGACCGCCGCGCCGACCAGCACGGCGAAGGCGGACACCCCGATCCACAGCAGGACGGCCACCGGCGCCGCCAGCGACCCGTAGATCGTCGGGCCCTCCACCGCGTGCGTGAGGTAGATCCGCAGGATGAAGCTGCCCAGTACCCACATCAGCAGCGCGACGAGCGCGCCGGGCACATCCTCGTACCAGGGCGACCGTACGGGTACGGACACGTGGTAGAGCGTGGTCAGGAAGGCGACCGAGGCCAGCAGCACGATCGGCCAGTACAGCACGTGCACGGTGCTCGACGTGCCGGGCACCAGCTCGTTGACCGCGTTCGGGCCGACCACGATCAGCGGCAGCACCGCGGCGCCGAGGACCAGCGCGACGACGTAGAGGACCAGTGACATCAGCCGGGTCTGCACGATGCCGCGGCGGCCTTCCAGGCCGTACATGATGGTGATGGTGTCGACGAAGACGTTCACCGCGCGGGAGCCGGACCACAGGGCGATCAGGAAGCCCAGGGATATCAGGTCCGGACGCCGTCCGTGGAAGACGTCGTCCACCAGGGGTTTGACGAGTTCGTTGACACCCTTGTCGGACAGCACGGTCGAGGACGCGCTGAGGATGTTGTGCCGGATGTGGTCGATGGTGTCCAGGCCGACGACCGTGTCGACATAACCGAGCGCGCCCACCAGGCCGAGCAGCAGCGGCGGCAGGGACAGCAGCACGAAGAAGGCCGCCTCGGCCGCGAGTCCGGTGACCCGGTATTCCATGCACGAGTTGACCGTGTCCTTGAGAAGGAGCCAGCCGACCTTGCGCTTGGAGAGGTTCCGGTACAGCACCCGGGCCCGACGCCAGCGGTTCGGCCGCCGATGGCTTCTTTCTTCTGCTGCTTGCACCCCTTTACGTTAGCTGGCATGACTGCCCCCACTCACACGGTGACGAACCAGGTCCCGCCCCTGGTCGGCCATGACGTGTACAGCACCGACACCGCCCTCACCGAGGCCGTCGCGCGCCACGCGGACGCGGCCCGGCTGCCGGAGATCAGTGAAGAGCTGTCCCGGCTCGGGCTCGCGGCGGGTTCCGCGCAGGCGCAGCAGTGGGGCGAGGAGGCGAACACGTACTCCCCCGTGCTGCGCACCCACGACCGCTACGGCCGCCGCATCGACGAGGTCGACTTCCATCCGGCCTGGCACCGGCTGCTCGGGCACGCGGTGACCGCGGGCCTGACCGACGCCTGGTCGCGGCCCGACGGGCATCTGCGGCGGGCGGCCGGCTTCCTGGTCTGGTCGCAGGTGGAGGCCGGGCACGGCTGTCCGGTGTCCATGACGCACGCGGCGGTGCCCGCGCTGCGGACCGACCCCGTGCTGGCCGCCGAGTGGGAGCCGCGGCTCGGCTCGCGCGTCTACGACCCGCGGCTGGTGCCGGCCGAGGAGAAGCCCGGCGCGCTGTTCGGCATGGGGATGACGGAGAAGCAGGGCGGCTCCGACGTGCGCGCCAACACCACCAGGGCGGAACCGCTGGCCGAGGACGGCGCCTACGCGCTCACCGGGCACAAGTGGTTCTGCTCGGCGCCGATGTCGGACGGCTTCCTGGTGCTGGCGCAGGCGCCCGCCGGGCTGACCTGCTTCCTGCTGCCGCGGGTGCTGCCGGACGGCACGCGCAACGTCTTCGCGATCCAGCGGCTCAAGGACAAGCTCGGCAACCGCTCCAACGCCTCCTCCGAGGTCGAGTTCGGCGGCACCTGGGCGCGCCGGGTCGGCGAGGAGGGCCGCGGGGTCGCCACCATCATCGAGATGGTGGCCGCCACCCGGCTGGACTGCGCGCTCGGTTCGGCCGCGCTCATGCGGCAGGCGGTCGCGCAGGCCGTGCACCACGCCACGCACCGCGGCGCGTTCGGCGGGCCGCTGATCGACAAGCCGCTGATGCGCAACGTCCTGGCGGACCTGGCGCTGGAGTCCGAGGCCGCCACCACGACCGCGCTGCGGCTGGCCGCCGCCTACGACACCGGTACGGAGCGCGAACGGCACTTCCGGCGGCTCGCGGTGGCCGTCACCAAATTCTGGGTCACCAAGCGGTGCCCGGTCGTCGCCGCGGAGGCGCTGGAGTGCCTGGGCGGCAACGGCTACGTCGAGGAGTCCGGGATGCCGAGGATCTTCCGGGAGTCCCCGCTGAATTCGGTGTGGGAGGGCTCGGGCAACGTGCAGGCGCTCGATGTGCTGCGGGTGCTGCAACGCGAGCCGCTCGCGGTCGAGGCGTTCCTCTCCGAGGTGGGGTTGGCGCGGGGGGCCGATCACCGGCTCGACGCGGCCGTGAAGGACCTGCTCACCGAACTCGGCGACCTGGAGGGTGTCGAGGCGCGGGCCCGCCGGGTCGTCGAGCGCATGGCGATGGTGCTCCAGGGTTCGCTGCTGGTCCGGTTCGCACCGGGGGAGGTCGCCGACGCGTACTGCGCTTCGCGCCTCGGGGGGGACTGGGGTTCGACGTTCGGCACGTTGCCGGCCGGCCTCGACCTCGCCCCCCTCCTCACCCGTGCGTCCCCGGCTGCGTCTTAGCCCCCGGGTTATCGGCCCCTTGCGGTGACCTCCCGCACGCGCCTGCGTCGCGGCGTTCAGGGGGTGCCGCTTGCGGCGGCCCTCGCACGCGCGGTGCGTCCCGGCTGGCCGCGCGGTTCCCCGCGCCCTGCGGGGTCGCCGGTCGCGGTGGCAATTCACCCGCGCGTGCGGCGCGGGTCGGGGGTTCGGCGAGCCCCCGCAGGGGGGTGGTGCCGCGCCGACTCGGCACCACCCCCACTCGTGACGCAGCGTCACAGTGCGCCCGCCGCACGCCCCGGCGCAACCGTTGCAGCCGGTTGCACGAACCCCGGCTCCCGGGTCCGCACCCGGCGAACCGCCCGCACGGAGCCCGGCGTCCCGGGGCCGCCCCCGGGGGAACCGGTTGGTCGAAAGCCCGGTGCCCAGGTGCGCGCCCATGCACCATTGACAGGGACGGCAGAACGGAGGCGTCGTGCCACACCTTCCCATCGGCTTCACGCGGGCGGACAGGGCCGGCGTCCACCCCTCCCCGCACCTGCTCGCCTCCGTACGGGCGGCCACCCTCGCCGGTGACGTGCCGCCGCAAGCACCACGCGCGGTGATCGGCGCGTCCTGGGAGCGCACGCTGGGCCACGGGGTGGACCCGGACGTCGGCCCGCGTACCAGCCTGCTCGGCACCGACGAGATCGAGCACCGCCGGCACAGCACCCCGCTGGCGGACATGCTGCCGGTGCTGCGCGAGGGCCTGGTCTCCGTCGCGGACGCGGCCTGGCACATCATGGTGGTGACCGACGCCGAGGGCCGGGTGCTGTGGCGGGACGGCAGTCCCGCCGTACGCAGGAGCGCGGACCGGCTCGGCTTCGCGGAGGGCGCCTCCTGGTCGGAGGAGACGGTCGGCACCAACGCCATCGGGACCGCGCTGATCACCGGTACGCCGCTCCAGGTGCATTCGGCCGAGCACTTCGTACGGTCGCACCACGGCTGGACGTGTGCCGCCTCGCCGCTGCACGACCCGCGGGACGGGCGGCTGCTGGGCGTGGTGGACGTCAGCGGCCCGGCCGCGACGGTGCACCCGGCGGTGCTGCCGCTGGTGTCGGCGGTGGCCCGGGTCGCGGAGGGCGAGCTGCGCTCGCGGCACTGGGCCGCGGTCGAGCGGCTGCGGTCGGTCGCGGCGCCGCTGCTGGCCGCGATCGGCGGCCAGGCGCTGGTGGTGGACCGGCGCGGCTGGACCGCGGCGGCGACCGGGCTGGCGCCGGCCGGGCGGATCGCGCTGCCCGCCGCGGTGGCGGCCGGGCAGATGTGGCTGCCGTCGCTGGGGTTGTGCCGGATCGAGCCGCTGCCGGGCGGCTGGCTGATCCGGGTGGGCGGCCGGGAGCCGCCCGCGGCGAGCCGGGTGGTGGTCGATGTGAGCCGCCCGGACGGCTGGACGGTCACCGTGGCGGGGCCGGCCGGCAGCTGGTCGCAGCGGCTCACCCCGCGGCACGCGGAGCTGCTGTACGTGCTGGCGCTGCGCCGGGCGGGCAGGACGGCGGCCGAGCTGGCGGACGACCTGTTCGGCGACCCGAGCCGTACCGTGACCGTACGGGCGGAGATGTCCCGGCTGCGCAGGAATCTGGCCGGGGTGCTCGCCCACCGGCCCTACCGTTTCGCCGAGGCGGTCGAGGTCGAGCTGCTGCGGCCGCGCTGCCCGCGGGACCTGCTGCCGCACTCGGCGGCGCCCGCGGTGCTGGCGAGCCGCGCCCCCGGCTGAGCGGCGGGATCCGGCCACGGCGGCGTGCGGGCGTCCGCTTACCCTTGGCGCCATGAGCACCGCCGTGACCACCTGGTCCCTCGAACTGACCGCGCAGGGAGAGCTGCGCCCCGCAGCCGTGCCCGCGGCCGATTCCGGTGTCCGGATCGTGCGGGCCGAAGTCCCCTCACCGGACTTCGGGCGCTTCCTCTACACCGCGGTGGGCGCGGACTGCTCGTGGTTCGACCGGCTGCCGTGGCCGCCGGAGCGGTGGCGGGCGCTGCTGGAGCGGCCGGGCACCGAGCTGTGGGTGGCGTACGAGCACGGCACCCCGGCCGGTTACGTGGAGCTGGCCGGGCAGGACGAGGGCGTGGTGGAGATCGGGTACTTCGGGCTGCTGCCCGACTTCCGCGGCCGGGGCATCGGCGGCCATCTGCTGTCGTACGGCACCGCGCGGGCCTGGGACCTGGGCGATCGGTGGCCGGAGCGGCCGGCGACCCGGCGGGTGTGGGTGCACACCTGCTCGCTGGACGGGCCGTACGCGCTGGACAACTACCGGCGGCGCGGGTTCCGGGTGTACGACACGGTGACGGCGGTGCCCGCGGTGCGCCCGCGGCGCCCGCTGGGTGGCAGGAGTGACGCATGACACAAAGTCTCGCATTGCGAGATACTTTGGTCCACATGCTGGATAGCGGTGGACTCGCCCGAGACCTGCGTGCCACGCTTTCGTCATGTCACGCACTGGAATCGCCTTGGTAGGTCGGCCGCACGTCGACTTCTGCCGCGTGTCCAGCGCCATCTGTCCGACGGGCTGACCGCACAGCCGCACCGCTCCGCCATCCCCGTCGTCGTGGATGCACGGGAGTCCCCCGCCGTCCGCCGCGCGTGCACCGCCACTCTGCGTTTCCCCAGGCCACAGGGTACTTCCACGCCGTCAACGACCGTATTCGAGCCTGTCAGAAGGACGCATCGCCATGGCATCCAGCCCCGAGACCCCCCAGCAGCCGGCCGGGGGTACGCCCAGGTCCGCGCCCGCCCGTCGCAAGACGAGCCGGCACCGCGGTGAAGGCCAGTGGGCCAAGGGCCACTTCACGCCGCTCAATGCCAACGAGCAGACGAAGAAGGACGACGACGGTCTCAACGTCCGGACGCGCATTGAGACGATCTACTCCAAAGCGGGCTTCGACTCCATCGACGGCGCCGACCTGCGCGGCCGGATGCGCTGGTGGGGGCTGTACACCCAGCGCCGCCCCGGCATCGACGGCGGCCGGACCGCGATCCTGGAGCCCGAGGAGCTGGACGACCGCTACTTCATGATGCGGGTCAGGATCGACGGCGGCCGGCTCACGGTGGCGCAGCTGCGGGTGATCGGCGAGATCTCGCAGGAGTTCGCCCGCGGCACCGCGGACATCACCGACCGGCAGAACGTGCAGTACCACTGGATCCGTATCGAGGACGTTCCGGAGATCTGGCGCCGCCTGGAGTCGGTGGGCCTGTCCACCACCGAGGCCTGCGGCGACACCCCGCGGACGATCCTCGGCTCCCCGGTGGCCGGTATCGCCGCCGACGAGATCATCGACGGCACCCCGGCGGTCGACGAGATCAAGAGCCGCTACATCGGCAGCAGGGAATTCTCCAACCTGCCGCGCAAGTTCAAGACAGCGGTCTCCGGCTCGCCCCTGCTCGACGTGGTGCACGAGATCAACGACATCGCCTTCGTCGGTGTGCGGCACCCCGAGCACGGACCCGGCTTCGACCTGTGGGTCGGCGGCGCGCTGTCCACCAACCCGCGGCTGGGCGAACGGCTCGGCGCCTGGGTGCCGCTGGCCGAGGTGCCGGACGTGTGGGCCGGCGTGGTGGGGATCTTCCGCGACTACGGCTACCGGCGGCTGCGCTCGCGCGCCCGGCTGAAGTTCCTGCTGGCCGACTGGGGTGTGGAGAAGTTCCGCCAGGTGCTCCAGGACGAGTACCTCAAGCGGGAGCTGATCGACGGCCCGGCCCCCGAACTGCCGCGGCAGCAGTGGCGCGACCACGTCGGGGTGCACCTGCAGAAGGACGGCCGCTACTACGTCGGCTTCGCCCCCCGGGTCGGCCGGATCGACGGCGCCACCCTGACGAAGATCTCCGAACTGGCCGCGGACCACGGCTCCGACCGGCTGCGTACCACCACCGACCAGAAGATGCTGGTGCTGGACGTCGAGGAGTCCAGGATCGAATCGCTGGTGGCCGGCCTGGAATCGCTCGACCTCCAGGTCCGCCCCTCGCCCTTCCGGCGCGGCACGATGGCCTGCACCGGCATCGAGTTCTGCAAGCTCGCGATCGTCGAGACCAAGGCGCGCGGCGCGTCCCTGATCGACGAACTGGAGCGCAGGCTCCCGGACTTCGACGAGCCGATCGGTATCAACGTCAACGGCTGCCCGAATTCCTGCGCCCGGATCCAGACCGCCGACATCGGCCTCAAGGGCCAGCTGGTCACCGGCCCCGACGGCGAGCAGACCGAGGGCTTCCAGGTGCACCTGGGCGGCAGCCTCGGCCTTGAGCCCGGCTTCGGCCGCAAGGTGCGCGGCCTGAAGGTCACCGCGGCCGAACTCCCCGACTACGTCGAGCGGGTGCTCACCCGCTTCCAGGCCGAGCGCACCGACGGCGAGCGGTTCGCCCAGTGGGCGGCGCGGGCCTCGGAGGAGGCGCTGTCATGACCGAGCGAGCCGCCCCGTTCCACTGCCCCTACTGCGGGGACGAGGATCTGCGTCCGTCCGAAGAAGGCCATGGCGCCTGGGAATGCCGGGCGTGCAACCGGGCATTCCAGTTGAAGTTCCTCGGGCTGCTGGCCAGGAGGCCGGCCGCCGACTCTCCGCAGGGAGGCGCTTCGTGACCACCGCACCGTATACGACCCAGGATCTGGAACAGCTGGCGCAGGAGGCGGGCCGCGACCTGGAGGAGGCGTCCGCGCTCGACATCCTGCGCTGGGCCGCCGGCACCTTCGGGCCGCGCTGGTGCGTGACGTCCTCGATGGAGGACGCCGTCGTGGCGCACCTCGCCTCGCGCACGCTGCCCGGGGTGGACGTGGTCTTCCTGGACACCGGCTACCACTTCCCGGAGACCATCGGCACCCGGGACGCGGTCGCGGCGGTGATGGACGTCAACGTCATCACCCTCACCCCGCGGCAGAGCGTCGCCGAGCAGGACGCGCAGTACGGGCCGAAGCTGCACGACCGCGACCCCGACCGGTGCTGCGCGCTGCGCAAGGTCGCCCCGCTCGAAGAGGGCCTGTCCGGCTACGACGCCTGGGCGACGGGACTGCGCAGGGACGAGTCGCCGACCCGCGCGAACACCCCGGTCGTCAGCTGGGACGCCAGGCGGCAGAAGGTCAAGATCGCCCCGATCGCCCGCTGGACGCAGGCGGACGTGGAGGCCTACGTCGCCGAGCACGGTGTGCTCACCAACCCGCTGCTGACGGACGGTTACGCCTCCGTCGGCTGCGCGCCCTGCACCCGCCGGGTGCTGGAGGGCGAGGACGCCCGCGCCGGCCGCTGGGCGGGGCTCGGCAAGACCGAGTGCGGTATCCACCAGTGACGGCACCCCAGGAGCAGGAGACCCCGATGACCGCCGGCGCCACCGTATGGCTCACCGGGCTGCCGAGCGCGGGCAAGACCACCATCGCCCTGGCGCTGGCGGACACGCTGCGGGCGGCGGGCCGCCGGGTCGAGGTGCTGGACGGCGACGAGATCCGCGAATTCCTGTCCGCGGGCCTGGGATTCACCCGCGAGGACCGGCACACCAATGTGCAGCGGATCGGCTTCGTCGCCGAACTGCTGGCCTCCCACGGGGTGCTGGTGCTGGTGCCGGTCATCGCGCCGTACACCGACAGCCGCGAGGCGGTGCGCAAGCGCCACCAGGCGCACGGCACCGGTTATGTGGAGGTCCACGTGGCCACTCCGGTCGACGTGTGCTCGGTGCGCGACGTGAAAGGCCTGTACGCCCGGCAGGCGGCCGGTGAACTGACCGGTCTGACCGGGGTGGACGACCCGTACGAGGTCCCGGACAGTCCCGATCTGCGGATCGAGACGCAGGGCAGCACGGTGGAACAGTCCGCCGCAGCGGTGCACGCGCTGCTGACCGAGAGGGGCCTGACGATATGACCGCGACCGTCACGCACGCCGCACAGCAGGACAGCCCGTACGCGCTGACGCACCTGGACGCGCTGGAGTCCGAGGCGGTGCACATCTTCCGCGAGGTGGCGGGCGAGTTCGAGCGGCCGGTGGTCCTCTTCTCCGGCGGCAAGGACTCGATCGTCATGCTGCACCTGGCGCTCAAGGCGTTCGCGCCGGCGGCGGTGCCGTTCTCGCTGCTGCACGTGGACACCGGGCACAACTTCCCCGAGGTGCTGGACCTGCGCGACCGTACGGTCGCCGAGCACGGGCTGCGGCTGCATGTCGCCAAGGTGCAGGACTACATCGACGACGGGCGGCTGCGCGAGCGGCCCGACGGGCTGCGCAATCCGCTCCAGACCGTGCCGCTGACCGAGGCGATCTCCTCGCACCGCTTCGACGCGGTCTTCGGCGGCGGGCGGCGCGACGAGGAGAAGGCCAGGGCCAAGGAGCGGGTCTTCTCGCTGCGCGACGAGTTCTCCCAGTGGGACCCGCGCCGGCAGCGCCCCGAGCTGTGGCAGCTCTACAACGGCCGGCACGCGCCCGGCGAGCACGTCCGGGTCTTCCCGCTGTCCAACTGGACCGAGCTGGACGTGTGGCAGTACATCGCCCGGGAGGCGATCGAGCTGCCGGAGATCTACTTCGCGCACGAGCGTGAGGTCTTCAACCGCGGCGGTATGTGGCTGACCGCGGGCGAGTGGGGCGGCCCCAAGGCCGGTGAGCCGGTGCAGACCCGGATGGTGCGCTACCGCACGGTCGGCGACATGTCCTGCACCGGCGCGGTCGATTCCGCCGCGACCACGCTGGACGCGGTCATCACCGAGATCGCCGCGTCCCGGCTGACCGAACGGGGTGCCACCCGCGCCGACGACAAGATGTCGGAGGCGGCCATGGAGGACCGCAAGCGCGAGGGGTACTTCTAACCATGACCAGCACCACGAGCCCGCTGACCGCAGAACAGCTGTCGGCGACCACTCTGCTGCGGTTCGCCACCGCCGGTTCCGTGGACGACGGCAAGTCCACCCTGGTGGGCCGGCTGCTGCACGACTCCAAGTCGGTGCTCAGCGACCAGCTGGAGGCGGTCGAGCGGGTGTCGCTGGGCCGCGGCCAGGAGACGCCCGACCTCGCGCTGCTCACCGACGGCCTGCGGGCCGAGCGGGAGCAGGGCATCACCATCGATGTGGCGTACCGTTACTTCGCCACCGCGCGGCGCCGGTTCATCCTGGCCGACACGCCCGGCCATGTGCAGTACACGCGGAACATGGTGACGGGCGCCTCGACCGCGGAGCTTGCGGTGGTGCTGGTGGACGCCCGCAACGGCGTGGTCGAGCAGACCCGCAGGCATGCCGCGGTCGCGGCGCTGCTGCGGGTGCCGCACGTGGTGCTGGCGGTCAACAAGATGGACCTGGTGGAGTACGCCGAGCCGGTCTTCGCCGCCATCGCCGAGGAGTTCACCGCCTACGCGGCCTCGCTCGGCGTCCCGGAGATCACCGCGATCCCGATCTCCGCGCTGACCGGCGACAACGTGGTGGAGCCGTCGGCGAACATGGACTGGTACGGCGGCCCGACGGTGCTCGAACACCTGGAGACGGTCCCGGTCAGCCACGACCTGACCGACTGCCCCGCGCGCTTCCCCGTGCAGTACGTGATCAGGCCGCAGACCGCGGAGCACCCCGACTACCGCGGCTACGCCGGCCAGATCGCGTCCGGCCTGCTGCGGGTCGGCGAAGCGGTGACCGTACTGCCCTCGGGGCGTACCACCACCATCTCCGGCATCGACGCGCTGGGCCGGAGCGTGGACACCGCGTGGGCGCCGCAGTCGGTCACCGTGCGGCTGACCGACGACCTGGACGTCTCGCGCGGCGACCTGATCGCGCCGTCGGGTTCGCTGCCCCCGGTGACGCAGGACGTACGGGCCACGGTGTGCCATCTGCACGAGCGGCCGCTGCGGATCGGCGAGCGGGTGCTGCTCAAGCACGCCACCCGGACGGTGAAGGCGATCGTCAAGGCGCTGCCGTACCGGATCGACCTGTCGCACGGCCTGGCGCACGAGAACGACCCGGTGGCGCTGGAGGTCAACGACATCGGCGCGGTGCAGCTGCGCACCGCAGAGCCGCTGCCGATCGACACCTACGCGGAGGCGCGGCTCACCGGCGCTTTTCTGCTGATCGACCCCGCGGACGGCACGACGCTGACGGCCGGCATGGCGGGCGAGGCGTTCGCGGAACCCCCGGCGGCGCCCGCCGGCGCGGCCGAGGACGAGGGATGGGACTTCTGATCATGGCTCAGGAAGCCTTTTCGGGATTCGCGAAGGAGGGCGGGCGCGTCGGCAGCGGCTCGCTCGGCTCGGGTACGGGCGGGGTGGCGCGATGTGTGCGCTGACCCTGAAGCCGGCGGCCCGCGGTACGACCGCGGCCGCCGTCGTACGCCCCTGTCGCGCTCCGCGCGTCACGATGCACCGCCTTCGAAGACCTGACGAAACTCCGGCCGCGCCCTAGCGCGCGACACGCCGGGCCTTACGAGAGGACACACCCGTGTCTGCGCAACACCGTCCCGCGTACAGACTTATCGCCGTGGCTGCCGCCCTGCCGCTCCTCTTCGGCGCTCTCGCCGCCTGCAGCTACGGGTCCGACAAGAAGTCGGACGACGACACCAAGGCGACCACCGCGCCCAGCGGTTCCGCGACCGCCGCGAAGCTGTCCGCCGACGAGGTGAAGATCGGCTACTTCCCCAACCTGACCCACGCCACCGCTCTGGTCGGGCTCAAGGAGGGCTTCTTCCAGCAGGAGCTGGGCGACACCAAGATCAAGGAAGCCACCTTCAACGCGGGACCCGCCGAGATCGAGGCGCTGAACGCCGGGGCGATAGACATCGGCTGGATCGGCCCCTCCCCCTCGATCAACGGCTACACCAAGTCGGGCGGCACCAGCCTGAAGATCATCTCGGGCTCCGCCTCGGGCGGCGTGAAGCTGGTGGTCAACCCGGAGAAGATCAAGACCCTGGCCGATGTCAAGGGCAAGAAGATCGCCACCCCGCAGCTCGGCAACACGCAGGACGTGGCGCTGCTGAACTGGATCAAGACGCAGGGCTGGAAGGTCGACGCGCAGAGCGGCAAGGGCGACGTGTCGGTGGTGCGCACCGACAACAAGATCACCCCCGACGCGTACAAGAACGGCTCCATCGACGGTGCGTGGGTGCCGGAGCCCACCGCCTCGAAGCTGGTCAGCGAGGGTGCCAAGGTGCTGCTCGACGAGAACACGCTGTGGCCGAACAACCAGTTCGTGATCACCAACGTGATCGTGTCGCAGAAGTTCCTGTCCGCCCACCCCGATGTCGTCGAGGCGGTGCTGCGCGGTTCCGTGAAGACCAACGCGTGGATCAAGGCCAACTCCGACAAGGCGAAGGCCGACGCGAACTCCGAGCTGGAGCGGCTGACCCAGAAGGCGCTGCCCGCCGCCATCCTGGACCCGGCCTGGAAGTCCATCCAGGTGCTGGACGACCCGCTGGCCGCGACCGCCAAGTCCGAGGCCGAGCACGCGGTGTCCGCGGGCCTGCTCAAGGCGCCGAAGCTGGACGGCATCTACGACCTGACCCTGCTCAACAAGGTGCTGAAGGCGCAGGGGCAGCCGGCGGTCGACGCGGCGGGTCTGGGCACCCAGTAAGCGCACGGCGGCAACAGCAGCAGCCTTGACCAGCAGTCGACCCGAGTAACCCCCAGGAGGTGACATCCATGGCCGACACTCTCGCCAGTGCCGCCGCGCAGGGCGCGGAAAGCGCCGCGTACGCGGCCAGGCTCGACCATGTGTCGAAGGCGTTCGGCAGGCCCGGCGCCCAGCAGCTCGTGCTGGACGACATCACGCTCGATGTCCGGCCGGGTGAGTTCGTCTGCCTCCTGGGCGCCTCGGGCTGCGGCAAGTCGACGCTGCTGAATCTGGTCGCGGGGCTCGACAAGCCGTCCGCCGGGAGCATCGACGCTCCCGGCGGCCGGCCGGCCCTGATGTTCCAGGAGCACGCCCTCTTCCCGTGGCTGACCGCGGGCAAGAACATCGAACTGGCGCTGCGGCTGCGCGGCGTGCCGCGTGAGGAGCGCCGCCCCGAGGCCGAGAAACTGCTGTCGCTGGTGCGGCTCGGCGGGGCGTACGGCAAGCGGGTGCACGAGCTGTCCGGCGGTATGCGGCAGCGCGTCGCGCTGGCCAGGGCGCTGGCCCAGGACAGCCAGCTGCTCCTGATGGACGAGCCGTTCGCCGCGCTCGACGCGATCACCCGGGACGTCCTGCACGACGAGCTGACCCGGATCTGGTCGGAGACCGACCTGTCGGTGCTGTTCGTGACGCACAACGTGCGCGAGGCGGTGCGGCTGGCCGAGCGGGTCGTGCTGCTGTCCTCCCGGCCCGGCCGGATCAACCGCGAGTGGACCATCGACATACCGCAGCCGCGCCGGATCGAGGACGCGGCCGTGGCGGACCTGTCCGTAGAGATCACCGAAGAACTGCGTGGGGAGATCCGCCGTCATGGCCAGCACTGAGACCTCCGGCGTACAGGACGCCGACGCGCCCGGCGGCCCCGGCGACGCCCCGTCCCCCGGCAAGGCCCGTGCGGCGGGCGCCGCCCGGGACCGGCACGACCTGTCGGGCCTCGAAGCGGGCCTCGACGCGCTGGACGCGGTGACCGTCAAGCGGGCGCCGGTGGGACAGGTCCTGGTCAAGAAGGTGCTGCCGCCGATCGTGGCGGTGCTGCTGGTGCTGGTGGTGTGGCAGCTCGCGGTGTGGGCCAAGCTCGCCGACCGCACCAAGCTGCCCAGCCCGTCGGCGGTCGGCCAGGAGCTGGTGGACCGGTGGAATGCCGGCGACCTGTTCTCCATCATCTGGACCAGCGTCTCGCACGGCCTGCTCGGCTTCCTGGCCGCGCTGGTCATCGGCACCCCGCTGGGCCTGGTGGTGGCCCGGGTGCCGCTGATCCGGGCGGCGATCGGCCCGATCCTGTCCGGCCTCCAGTCGCTGCCGTCGGTCGCCTGGGTGCCGGCCGCGGTGATCTGGCTCGGCCTGAACAATTCCACGATGTACGCGGTGATCCTGCTCGGCGCGGTGCCGTCCATCGCCAACGGCCTGGTGGCCGGCATCGACCAGGTGCCGCCGCTGTATCTGCGGGCCGGCCGCACCATCGGCGCGACCGGGCTGCGCGGCGCCTGGTTCATCCTGCTGCCCGCCGCACTGCCAGGCTATGTGGCGGGCCTGAAGCAGGGCTGGGCCTTCTCCTGGCGGTCGCTGATGGCCGCCGAGCTGATCGCGTCCTCGCCCGACCTGGGTGTGGGGCTCGGCCGCTACCTGGAGAACATGCGGGAGGGCTCCGACATGGCGGGCGTGTTCCTGGGCATCCTGCTGATCCTCTTCGTCGGTATCGCGATCGACCAGGTGATCTTCAGCCCGCTGGAGCGCTGGGTGCTGCGCTCCCGCGGACTGACCGCGCAGAGCCAGTGACCGTGCGCCCCGGCCTGCCCGCGCCGGCGCTGCTCGTCATCGCGCACGGCTCGCGCGACCCGCGGCACGCCGCGACCGTGCACGCCCTGACGCGGCGGGTCGCGGCGGCCAGGCCGGGGCTGCGGGTGGACACCGCCTTCCTGGACTTCACCGCGCCCTCGGTGCCGCAGGCGGTCGGCCGGCTGGCGGCCGACGGCGTACGGGACGTGGTGGCGCTGCCGCTGCTGCTGACCCGGGCCTTCCACGCCAAGACCGACATCCCCGCGGTGCTGCGCGAGTCCACCGCGGGGCTGCCGTCGCTGTGGCTGCGCACCGCCGAGGTGCTCGGCCCCTCACCCCTGCTGACGGCCGCGCTGGAGCGCCGGCTGTCCGAGGCCGGGCTGCGGCCCGCAGACCGCTCCTCGACCGGCGTCGTGCTCGCCTCGGCCGGCTCCTCCGACCCGGAGGCCGGCGCGGCGATAGCGGCGGTCGCGCGCGAGTGGCGGCGCAGCGGCTGGTACGCGGTGCGGCCCGCGTTCGCCTCCGCGGCACTGCCGCGCACCGAGGACGCGGTCAGGGCGCTGCGCGCCGAGGGCGTCCGGCGGATCGCCGTGGCCCCGTACGTGATCGCGCCCGGTTTCCTGCCCGACCGGATCGCCCGGGGCGCCCGGGAGGCGGGCGCGGACCTGCTGGCGCCGGTGCTGGGAGCGGCCCCGGAAGTGGCCGAGCTGCTGCTGCGCCGCTACGACCGGGCGCTGCTGGCCGACGCCCGGCAGCTGATGTCCGCCTGACCCGCCGAAGCCGCCCGCACCGGGTGTGGCCTGGGCCTTCGCGGTCTCGCGTGTAAGGGGCACCCACCGCGCGATGGTGGGGTTGTCCCCACCCCTGAGGGGGAGATGGCCCGCCGGGAAGTCACCAGCAGGCCGGATGGGTCGGTGGTCCCGGCGCACCTAACGTCGTCTGTGGAAGGAGCGGCCCGGCGCCGCCACCCGAGACGATCCTTACAAGGGGGACACCGTGAGTCGCGCACGCGCACACGGCAGCAGGATGGGAATCGCGGCATCGATGGGCAGCTGGAGCGCCCGGCACCGGTGGGCCGCGGTGGGCGGCTGGCTGCTCTTCGTCATCCTCGCGGTATTCGTCGGCCAGGCGGCCGGCCGGGTCGACGTCGACCAGGACAAGTCGATGTCGGGCGAGGTCAGCCAGGCCGCCACGATCAACGACGACGCGGGGCTCAAGCCGCCGGCGAGCGAGATGGTGCTCGTCCAGGCCAAGGGCGCGGGCCACGCCACCGACCCGGCTTTCCGTACCGTGGTCGGCGAGGTGATGAGCGCGGTCGAGGAGTCGGGGAAGGTCACCGCGGTCACCTCCCCGTACGACACGAAGTCGATCTCCCCCGACGGGCGTTCCGCGCTGGTGCGGTTCGACATGCTCGGTGACGAGAAGACCGCGGCCGACCGGATAGACCCGGTGATGGACAAGGTCGAGCAGGTCCAGGCGCGGCATCCCGACCTGCGGGTCGAGGAGTTCGGCGACGCCAGTTCAGAGAAGGTGCTCAATGACGCCTTCGGCAGCGACTTCCAGACCGCCGAGTTCTCCGCGGTGCCGCTGGCGCTGGGCATCCTGCTGATCGCGTTCGGCGCGCTGGTCGCGGCGCTGCTGCCGGTGGCGCTGGCGATGACGGCCTTCGTCGCGGCGGGCGGTGTGGTGGCGGTGGTCAGCCACCTGGTGCCGATGAGCGACACCGCCAACTCGGTGATGCTGCTGGTGGGCCTCGCGGTCGGCGTCGACTACTGCCTGTTCTACCTGCGCCGCGAACGCGAGGAGCGGGCCGCGGGGCACGACGCGGACACCGCGCTGCGGATCGCCGCCGCCACCTCGGGCCGGGCGATCCTGATCTCCGGCATCACCGTGATCGTGGCCATGGCGGGCATGCTCTTCACCGGCATCGGCGACTTCAAGGCCATGGGTGTGGCCACGATGATCGTGGTCGCCATCGCGATGTTCGGCTCCGTCACGGTGCTGCCCGCGCTGCTCTCGCTGCTCGGCCACCGGGTCGAGAAGGGCCGTATCCCGTTCCTGAACCGGCGCAGGCGGCAGGCCGGCGGCCGTCCCGCGACGCCCGGCAACAGCCGCTTCTGGCGGTCCGTGCTGGGGCCCGTGCTGCGCCACCCCAAGGCCGCCACCGTCATCGCCGGCGGCGCGCTGCTGGCGCTGGCCCTGCCCGCGTTCGGCATGAAGACCGCGAACCTGTCCATGCAGCAGGAGCTGGGTGGCGGGCTGCCGATCATCCAGACCTACGACCACATCAACACCGCCTTCCCCGGCGGCCCCGACCCCGCCCACGTGGTGGTCAAGGCCGACGACATCAACGCGCCCGCGGTGAAGCAGGCCATCGCCGACTTCCGCGCCGAGGCGGTCTCCTCCGGCGCGAGCAAGGGCCCGGTGGCCGTCACGGTCCACAGCGCGCAGAACATCGCCAGGATCGACGTACCGCTGGCGGGCGGCAGCGACCGCGCCAAGGCCGAGGCGAACGTCACCGTGCTGCGCGACCACGTACGCCCCGACACGCTCGGCAAGGTCCCGGGGCTCCAGGCGCCGGTCACCGGTGAGACGGCGGGGTCGATGGACTTCACCCACAAGATCACCAGCAGTGTGCCGCCGGTCTTCGCCTTCGTGACCGTCTTCGCCTTCCTGCTCATGCTGCTGTCCTTCCGGTCGCTGACCATCGCGCTGACCTCGATCGTGCTGAACCTGCTGTCGGTGGGCGCCGCCTACGGCATCCTCACCGCGGTCTTCCAGCACGGCTGGGGCGCCTCGCTGGTGGGGGCGCACGGCACCGGCGCGGTGGTGGCGTGGCTGCCGCTGTTCCTGTTCGTGATCCTGTTCGGGCTGAGCATGGACTACCACGTCTTCGTGGTCTCCCGGATCCGTGAGGCCAGGATGCGCGGCCTGGCCACCAAGGGCGCCATCGAGCACGGCATCACCACCACCGCGGGCGTCGTCACCAGCGCCGCCGTGATCATGGTCGCCGTGTTCGCGATCTTCGGCACCCTGTCGATGCAGAGCATGAAGCAGATGGGCGTCGGCCTGGCCTTCGCGGTGCTGATCGACGCCACCGTGATCCGCGGGGTGCTGCTGCCCGCGGTGATGACGCTGCTGGGCGACCGGAACTGGTACCTGCCGCGCTGGATGCACCGGCTGCCCGACCTCACCCACGACGAGTCGGCCCTGCCGCCGCCCCCGGCCGCCGTGCCGCACCCGGCCGAGCAGCTGCCCGACCGCGTCTGACCCGGCCCTCTCCCCCGCGCTGTGCCCCCGTGCTGTTCGGTACGGGGGCACTGTCAGTGGCCGCGGCTACGGTGGAGGACATGACCGTACGGGAGAGCAGCGCGAGCGGGACGGCGGTGACGGGCGCCGCGGAGGTCGAGCGCGGCCTTGAGCGGCACAGGACCGAGCTGACCGGTTACTGCTACCGGATGCTCGGCTCGGCCTTCGAGGCGGAGGACGCGGTCCAGGAGACGCTGGTACGCGCCTGGCGCGCCGCCGACCGGTTCGAGGGCCGCTCCTCGCTGCGGTCCTGGCTGTACCGCATCGCCACCAACGTGTGCATGGACAGCCTCAACGCCGGCAGGCGCCGGGCCAGGCCGATGGACCTGTCGCCCGCCTCGCACGCCGACGCGGCGCTGCCGGACCCGACGTCGGAGGGGATGTGGGTGGAGCCCGCACCGGACGGCCGGGTGGTGCCCGAGGCCGGCGACCCGGCCGATGTGGTGGTCGCCCGGGAGACGGTCCGGCTGGCCTTCCTCGCCGCGCTCCAGCACCTGCCGCCGCGGCAGCGGGCGGTGCTGATCCTGCGCGAGGTACTGGCCTGGAAGGCCAGCGAGACCGCGGAGCTGCTGGAGACCACCGTCCCGTCGGTGAACAGCGCGCTGCAACGGGCCAGGGCCACGCTGGCGGAGGCCGGCGCGTCCGCCGACACGGCGGCGCGCGACACCGCGCTCGACGAGGAGCGGGAGGCGCTGCTGGCCCGCTACGTCGACGCCTTCGAGCGGTACGACCTGGAGTCGCTGACCACCCTGCTGCACGAGGACGCGGTGCTCAACATGCCGCCGTATCCGATGTGGGTGCGCGGCCACGACGACATACGCGCGTTCATGGCGACCGTCGGCGCCGGCTGCGCGGGCTCGCGGATGGTGCCGGTCGCGGCCAGCGGACTGCCGGGCTTCGCGCAGTACCGCCCGGCGCCCGGCGGCGGCTTCCGGGCGTTCGCGCTGCAGGTGATCGAGACCTCGGGCGTGCGGATCAGCACGATGACGTCATTCCACGACCCGCTCCGGCTCTTCCCGCTCTTCGGGCTCCCACTCGAACTCCCGGCCGAGCCCGGCCAGTTCGACCAGCGCCCGCAGTCCGGGTGACGCACCGCACAGCCGCACCCGGTATCCGGCCCGGCGGGCGGCGAGCCGTAGCCGGGCCAGTGCGCCGAGGGCCGCGGTCGTGGCGGGCAGCCCGGCCGCGTCCACGCTGACCGCCGTCCGTCCGGCCTGACCTGCGGTGTTCTCATGACCGGGGGCAGACGCGACCACCTGACCTCCTTGTCCCGGCCCGCGGGAGAATCGGGCTTCGCAGATACCGACCTCCCCGCCGGTGCGAAGTCATCGCTCACCGGGGTACGTATTCGGAACGGGTTGGCGGCACGCCAGGCGCGAATCGGGGGCGCACCAGTGGGACACTTGCCGTTGTCCGCACGCGACGGCGATGACAGCGGCATATGCGGGCAGGCGGGACGGCAGGGCGGCGGGCTGCCGACCCCGGCCGGCGGACATCGGAGGGGTGGGGGCATGGCGGAAGCGGTGTTCACGCAGGAGCGGGCACAGGCGGTCCTGGAGGCCGCCGGTCACCCGTCGGCCGACCTGCTCTCCTTCGGGGAGAACGCGGTCTTCGCGGCCGGCCGGCTGGTGATCAAGGTCGGCCGCGGCGCCGACCTGCTGGACCGCGCCCGCCGCGAGGTGCGCACCGCCGACTGGCTCGCCAAGCACGACGTGCCCGCGGTGCGCTCCGCCGAGTCCGAGGTGCGGCTGGTCGAGGGCCACCCGATCACCTACTGGCAGCGGCTGCCCGAGTCGCTGCGGCCTGCCGAGCCCGCCGACGTCGCCCCGCTGCTGCGGCTGGTGCACGCCCTGCCGGAGCCGGACTTCGGACTGCCGCCGCGCGATCTGCTCGGCGGCGTCGAGCGGTGGCTGCGGCTGGCGGGCGACGCGATCGACCCGGCCGACGCGGCCTTCCTGCGGACCCGCAAGGACCGGCTGGCCGAGGCGGTCACCGACCTGGTGCCGCATCTGCCGCGCGGCCCGATCCACGGCGACGCACTCCCCCGCAATGTGCACATCGGCCCGGACGGTCCGGTCCTGGTGGACCTGGAGACCTTCTCCTCCGACCTTCGCGAGCACGACCTCGTCGTCCAGACCCTCAGCCGGGACCGCTACGGGGTGCCGTCGGCCGCCTACACGGCCTTCACCGACGCCTATGGCTGGGATGTCGCCGCGTGGGAGGGCTGCGAGGTTCTGCGCGGGGCGCGGGAGACGGCGGGCTGCGCCTGGGTCGCCCAGCAGGCGGCGGCCAACCCGGCCGCCCGCAGCGAATTCCGCCGCCGGGTGGCATCGCTGCGCTCGGGCGACACCACCGTCCGCTGGTACTCCTTCTGACCGCTCGGGGGACCGCCCGGACCCGCCTGCGTGCCCGTCACGCGGCCCGCTGGAGCGGCCAGTCCGGCCGTATCGGCGCGGCTGCCGCGTCCTGCCGGCGCAGCCAGGCGGTGAAGTCCTCCGCCCACGCGGCGAACCAGCCGCCCTGCGCGGTGTGCAGGTCCCACAGGTCGGCGTCGCCGGCCTCGGGGAAGCGGGCGGCGAGCGCGCGGGCCACCCGGACCGCGGCCAGCGCGTCGGCGCCCGCGTCGTGGGCCCCGTCGAGCACCACGCCGTAGACGGCGCAGGCCGCCTCCAGGGTGCGCTTGCCGCGCCGGTACTTGTCCAGCGCCCGGTCGATGACCAGCGGGTCGACCACCGGGCCCGGGCGCCCGCCGGGGGCGACCAGCGGCGGCAGCGCGTAACGGCGCAACTCGGCGTCCAGCAGGCTGAGATCGAAGGGCGCGTTGTAGACGACCACCGGCACCTGCGCCGCCCAGTAGCCGCGCACCGCGTCGGCGATCTCGGCCACCACCTCGGGCGCCGGGCGGCCCTCGGCGGCAGCGCGGGCCGTGCTGACGCCGTGGATGGCGGTGGTCTCGGCCGGTATCGGTACTCCGGGATCGGCGAGCCAGGTCCGGTGCCGTACCGGCTGACCGTCCTTCACCTCGGTGATCGCGGCGGTCACGATCCGCGCCTGCCGCGGATCCGTCCCCGTGGTCTCCAGATCGAAACCGACCAGCAGATCCTCGTGCCATGCCATGGCGAGTCCCCTTCCGACACCCCGTGTTCCCCCGTGTGCCCTGCCATCATCGCGCGCACCACTGACACTCCCGCCGCGCCCCGCGCGCGGCCGGCGCCGGGTCAGGAAACCGGCCGGGCGTCGGTCCAGATGCCCTCGAACTCCTCGCGGTAGACCTCGAAGAGCCCGCCCTCGGCGGGCCGGTCGTCGGCGACGACCCGGCGCGACCCGCCGCGCAGCACCATCACCGGCACCTCCATGCCGCGGGCCCTGCGCAGATACGACTGGACGACCGCGAGCCCCTCGCCGCTGTCGCCGTCGACCAGGTAGGCGGTGAAGCGCGGCGTCTCGTCGAAGACCTGGATCTCGAAGGCGCCCGGGTCGCGCAGCCGGGCCCGCACCCGCCGCATGTGCATGATGTTCATCTCCACCGAACGGCTCATCTCGCCCCGCCCGAGCCCGAGTTCGCGCTCCCGGCGGCGGACGGCGCTGCTGGCCGGGTTGAGGAACAGCAGCCGCACCCGGCAGCCGGCCTCGGCGAGCCGGATCAGCCGCCGCCCCGAGTAGTTCTGCACCAGCAGGTTCAGCCCGATGCCGACCGCGTCCAGCCGCCTGGCCCCGGCGAAGAGGTCCTCGACGGGCAGTTGGCGCTGCAACCGCACCCGGTCGGCGTAGACGCCGATGACGTCGGAGAAGCGGTCGGCGACGAGTTCCTCGATGGCGTCGACCGGCAGCCGCTGTGCGCCGGTACGGGCGTGGCCCGCGCCGAGCATTTCGAGCAGCCGCGCGCAGGCGCGTTCCGCCTGGTCCAGGACCGTGCGGGACAGCGCGCGGTTGCGTGAGACCACATGGCGGGTGACCTCCAGCTCGTCCAGGGCGAGTTCGAGGTCCCGGCGGTCGTCGAAGTACGGCTCGAAGCACGGCCAGTGCTGGACGACCAGCTCCCGCAGCTGCGGCAGCGTCAGGAAGCTCAGCACATTGTCGTCGGCGGGGTCGAGCAGGAAGCCCTTTCGGCGGCTCACCTCCCGTACGGCGACGGCCCGCTGGACCCATTCGTGGCCGGCCGGGCCCGCGGCGGCGACCACCCACTCCTCGCCGTGGACAGGTGCGTAGATCGGGCGCAGCACCGCGTTGACGACGGCACGCAGCCGCTGCTCGACGAGGTTCAGCCAGACGTAGGCGCGGCCGGCCCTGCGGGCGCGGGTGCGGACCTCGGCCCAGGCGTCGGCGTCCCAGTCCAGCTCCGTCCCGATCTCCATGGGCTGGGCGAGGGTGACCGCGCCCGGCGTCCCCTCCACAGTGGTGTCGTGCTGGTCACCCTGCTCACCGCCTCCCGGGAGCATCAGACCTCCGGACGTCACCACTTCACCGCCTCCCACCCCCGTCCACGATCAAGGAAGGGTACTGCGGTGCGGGGGCTGTCGCAGCAGTATCGACCCTACTTGACTACTACCGGACAACCCCATCACTCCTACGGTCGCAGCCGGTTGTGGCTGTGTCACCCTCGGATGGAACCGGATGGGAGGATGACCGTTCGGCAACCTTCGGCAATGGATGCGCCGGGTGCGAGGACCGGGTGACCGGCCCCCACCGCCCGGTCAGGAGTGGAAGAGTCTCGACATGCAAGTCTGGCCGGGTCAGTCCTACCCCCTCGGCGCCACCTTCGACGGCGCCGGCACCAACTTCGCCGTCTTCTCCGAGGTGGCCTCACGGATCGAACTGTGTCTGCTGCACGACGACGGTTCCGAGACGGCGATCGAACTGCGCGAGGCCGACGCCTTCGTCCGGCACGCCTACCTGCCGGGAGTGATGCCGGGACAGCGGTACGGCTTCCGGGTGCACGGCCCCTACGACCCGGCCCGCGGGCACCGCTGCAACTCGGCGAAGCTGCTGCTCGACCCCTACGCCAAGGCGATGAGCGGCGACATCGACTGGGACGAGTCGGTCTACGGCTACCGCTTCGGCCAGCCCGACTCGCGCAACGACCTGGACTCCGCCCCGCACACCATGACCTCCGTCGTGGTCAACCCGTACTTCGACTGGGCCGACGACCGGGCGCCGCGGATCGACTACCACCGCACCGTCATCTACGAGGCCCACGTCAAGGGCCTGACGATGACCCACCCCGGCCTGCCCGAGGAGATCCGCGGCACCTACGCGGCCCTCGCGCACCCGTCGGTGATCAGCCATCTGGTGGAACTCGGCGTGACGACGCTGGAACTGATGCCGGTGCACCAGTTCATCCAGGACCACCGGCTGGTGGACGCCGGGCTCGCGAACTACTGGGGCTACAACACCATCGGATTCTTCGCGCCGCACCACGCGTACGCCTCGCTGGGCGACCGCGGGCAGCAGGTGCTGGAATTCAAGACGGCGGTACGCGCGCTGCACCGGGCCGGCATCGAGGTGATCCTCGACGTGGTCTACAACCACACCGCCGAGGGCAGCCACCTGGGCCCGACGCTGTCGCTGCGCGGCCTGGACAACGCCTCCTACTACCGGCTCGGCGGCGACAAGCGGTATTACACCGACACCACGGGCACCGGCAACTCGCTGCTGATGCGCAGCCCGCACGTGCTCCAGATGATCATGGACAGCCTGCGCTACTGGGTCACCGAGATGCACGTCGACGGCTTCCGCTTCGACCTCGCCGCCACCCTGGCCCGGCAGTTCCACGAGGTGGACCGGCTGTCGTCGTTCTTCGACCTGGTCCAGCAGGACCCGGTGGTCTCCCAGGTCAAGCTGATCGCCGAGCCGTGGGACGTCGGCGAGGGCGGCTACCAGGTCGGCAACTTCCCGCCGCTGTGGACCGAGTGGAACGGCAAATTCCGCGACACCGTACGCGACCTGTGGCGCGGCGAGAGCGCGACGCTGGCCGAGTTCGGCTCCCGGCTCACCGGCTCCTCCGACCTCTACCAGGACGACGGCCGCCGCCCGCTGGCCTCCATCAACTTCGTGACCTGCCACGACGGCTTCACCCTGCGCGACCTGGTGTCGTACAACGACAAGCACAACGAGGCCAACGGCGAGGGCAACAGGGACGGCGAGGGCTTCAACCGCTCCTGGAACTGCGGGGCCGAAGGCCCCACCGACGACCGGCAGGTCAAGGCGCTGCGGCAGCGGCAGATGCGGAATTTCATCGCGACGCTGATGCTCTCGCAGGGCGTCCCGATGCTCTCCCACGGTGACGAGTTCGGCCGCAGCCAGGGCGGCAACAACAACGTCTACTGCCAGGACAACGAGATCGCCTGGATCGGCTGGCCGGGCAAGCGGGGCACCGGCGAGGAGGCCGACGACGCGCACCGGATGCACGAGTTCGTACGGACGATGGTGTGGCTGCGGCGCGACCACGCGGTCTTCCGGCGCCGCCGGTTCTTCCACGGGCGGCTCGCGGAGGGCACCCACGACGAACTGTCCGACATCGCGTGGTTCACCGCGCAGGGCGGTGAGATGACGCAGCGCGAGTGGCAGGCCGCGTCCGCCCGCTCGCTGGTGGTCTTCCTCAACGGCAACGCCATCTCCGAGCCGGGCCCGCGGGGTGAGCCGGTCATCGACGACTCCTTCCTGCTGATGTTCAACGCCGCGCCCAAGGCCCAGGAATTCCTGGTCCCGGCCAACCACGGCAAGGAGTGGCAGCTGATCGTCGACACGGAGCGCCCGGAAGGCGTGCCCCCGGGCGCGGGGGAGCGGGTCGCGGCCGGTGACCGGATCCTGCTGGCCGACCGCAGCATGGTGGTCCTGCGGCGGCCGGCGGACTGACCCCCGGACCGCGCACCCGGGGACCCGCGAGGGTCGCCGCCGGCGGCGGCCTTCGCGCTCGCCGCACCGTCGCGGCCGGTCGCGCCGTTCCTCGCGCCCCTTCTGGGCACCCTCTTCCGCGGAGGCAGGCCATCAGGGCGCGATCAGCCCCCCACCCGGGGAAGGACCGGGAACGATCTACGGGAGCAGGTCGGGCGGATCCGGGGTAGGGAAGGTGGCATGAGCGATACGCCGGCGCCGAGCGCCACCTACCGGATCCAGGTGCAGCCCGGCTTCACGTTCGCGCAAGCGGCGGCCGCGGTCCCGTATCTGGCGAGTCTTGGCGTCAGCCACCTGCACCTTTCGCCGGTGCTGGAAGCGGTGCCCGGCTCGGGCCACGGCTACGACGTGGTGGACCACTCCCGGATCCGGGCGGAGCTGGGCGGCGAGCAGGGCCTGCGGGACCTGTCCCGTACCGCCCGGGACCACGGCCTCGGGCTGATCCTGGACATCGTCCCCAACCACATGGCCGTACCGGCCCCCGAGCACCTGAACAGCGCGCTGTGGGCCGTCCTGCGGGACGGCCCGGGCTCCGCGTACGCGCAGTGGTTCGACATCGACTGGGCCGCCCTGGACGGCAAGGTGCTGCTGCCGGTGCTGGGCGAGCCGCTGCCCGACGTGATGGACGAGCTGTCGGTGGTGCACGACAAGGCCGCCGGCGGCACGGTGCTCGCCTACTACGACCACCGCTTCCCGCTGCGCCCCGGCACCGAGGACCTGCCGCTGCCCGAGCTGCTGGAGGCCCAGTGGTACCGGCTCGCGTACTGGCGCACCGCCCGTACCGAGCTGAACTACCGCCGCTTCTTCACCATCTCCGACCTGATCGCGGTGCGGGTCGAGCGGCCCGAGGTCTTCGCGGCCACCCACGCCACCGTGCTGCGGCTGCTGCGCGACGGTGTGGCCGACGGGCTGCGGATCGATCACCCGGACGGCCTCGCGGACCCGGCGGGCTATCTGCGGCAGCTGGCCGAGGCGAGCGGCGGGCGCTGGACGGTGGTGGAGAAGATCCTCCAGCGCGACGAGCCGCTGCCCGCGGACTGGGCGTGCGCGGGCACCACCGGCTACGACGCGCTCGACCGGATCGACGGGCTGTTCACCGACCCGGCGGGCGCCGCCGCCCTCGACGCCTTCCACCGGGACTACACCGGCGCCGCCGACGACTGCGGCGGCCGGTGGGCGCCGACCGTGCGCAGAGCCTCCTACCGGGTGGTCACCGACGACCTGGCCGCCGAGGTCGCCCGGCTGCGCAGGGCCGCGGAGCGCGTCCGGGCCGCCGACCCCGAAGCCCGCCCGTACGGCCCCGACGTGCTGGACGACGCGATCCGCCAGCTGCTGGTGCGGGTGCCGGTCTACCGCCCGTACGTACCGCCCGGCGGTCCCGCCGCCCCCGCGGACGAGGCGATGCTGGAGCGGGCGGCGCAGGACGCCGGCGCGGCGAACCCGGCACTCGGCGGCGCCCTGGACTTCCTGCGCGACCTGGCGCTGGCCCGCCCCGCGGCGGGCACCGGCGCGGACGCCGGCGACTTCACGGCGCGCTTCGCGCAGGTCGCCTCGGCCCTGCACGCCAAGTCCGTCGAGGACGCCGCCTTCTACCGCTACACCCCGCTCCTCTCGCTGTGCGAGGTCGGCCGCGACCCGGGGCGGCCGGCCACCGCGCCGGCGGAATTCCACGCCTACTGCGCCGGGATCCAGCGCGACCGGCCCACCACGGGCACGGTGCTGTCCACCCACGACACCAAGCGCAGCGCCGACCTGCGGCTGCGGCTCGCGGTGCTGTCGGAGCTGCCCGAGGAGTGGCAGGACTGGATGGAGCGGCGCGAGGCACGCGAGGCCCAGGTCGGCTGCCCGCCCGCACCGGACCGGCAGGTGCAGTACACCGCTTATCAGACCGGCGTCGGCCTGGGCTTCTGCCACCCGGACCGGCTGGTGCCCGCGGTGCTCAAGGCGGTACGGGAGGCGGGGCTGCGCACCACCTGGACCGAGCAGGACGAGGCGTACGAGAAGGCGGTCACCGACTTCGTCGACGGCGGCCCGTGCGGGGTACAGGTCTACGACGTCAGCGAGTTCGCCGGGCGCCTGGAGCCGTACGCCACCGCCAACGCGCTGGGCGCGGCCCTGCTGCACCTGACGATGCCGGGGGTGCCCGACGTCTACCAGGGCACCGAGTTCCCGGTGCACACACTGGTCGACCCGGACAACCGGGCCCCGATGACCGGCCCGGTCGGCGGCACCCAGCGCTTCGGGGCCGACAGCACGCTCGAAGGCCTGCTGTCCGGCGGGCTCCCGCGCGACGCCGACGAGGCCAAGCTGCGGCTGACCGCGGTGGCGCTGCGGCTGCGCAGGGACCACCCGCAGTGGTACGGCCCGGCGGGTGCGTACGACCCGCTGGCGGCTGACGGCCCGGCCGCGGACCATTGTGTCGCCTTCGTACGCGGCGGCGGCGCGCTGACCGCGGTGACCCGGCTGTCCCGGCGCCTTGAGCAGGCGGGCGGCTGGCGGGAGACCGTACTGCCGCTGCCGCCGGGGCAGTGGCGCAACCGGCCCGGCGGCGGCACGTACAGCGGCAGGGTGCCGCTGGCCGAGCTGTTCGCGGACTCCCCGGTGGCGCTGCTCACCCGCTGAGCGCTGCCCGCCACCGTGGCCGGGGCGCCGACCCGCCGAGTGCGGCCCTCACGCCCCCGGCAGGATCGCCTGGTCGGCCTCGGGGAGCCAGTGGCGGGCCGGGTCGTAGTCGAGCCAGGACTCCTCGGCCGCCGCGGCACCGAAGGCGGCCAGCAGCCGGGGCAGGACGACGTGCTGCTCGCCGGTGCGCCAGATGGCGTGCCAGGCGTAGAGCGGGGTCGGTCCGGTGACCGGGATCTCGCGCAGGCCGCTGCCGTCGGGCACCTCGACGTCCGCGCACAGCAGCGAGAAGAGGCCGGGGTGGGCGGCGAGGTGGGCGAGGAAGGGGTCGAGGCCCAGGTTGATGCCGCCGAACTCGCCCGGCACCCCGAAGCGTTCGGTGAAGGCCCGGAGGAACTCCACCTTCGCGCGCGGCGCCGGGAACCACAGCCGGCCCTCCCGCAGTTTCGCCGGGCTGAGGGCGGGGGCGCCGGCCAGCGCACCGGCCCGGCTCATCACGGCCTTGACCGGCTCCAGCCTGACCAGCCGCCGGGTGACGGCGGCCGGCCACGGCTCGTCCAGCGCGTGGGTACGGCCGAGCGCGAAGTCGATCTCGCCGTCCCGCAGCCCGGCGAGCGCCGCCGGGAAGTCGGGCCGCAGGCTCAGCTCGATGTCGAGGCCGGGGTCGCGGGCGACGACCTCGCGGACCGTGCGCAGCGGTACGAACATATGGCCCCACACGCTGACCCGCAGTGCCCGCTCCTCGTGCCGCGCGGCGGCCACCGCGGCCTCCGCCGCCCGTACCAGCTCGCGCGCCGGGTCGAGGAAGCGGCGCCCGGCAGCGGTGAGTTCGACCCCGTGGCCGGTACGGTCGAAGAGCTTGCGGCCGAGCGCGTCCTCCAGCCGGGCGACCCGCTTGGACAGCGCCTGCTGGGTCAGGTACAGCTCGGCGGCGGCCTGCCCGAAGTGCAGCCGGTCGGCGGTGGCCACGAAGGCCCGCACCTGCGCCAGGTCCAGATCCACCGCCGAGCCCCCGTTCATTGCGCCTGCCCGTTCCTCACGCCTGCCCGGTCGGCAGGACGACCACCTGCCGCAGGTTAACGTGCGCGGGACGGCTGGTGACGTACGCGATCAGGTCAGCGATGTCGTCGGACGTCAGCGCCTCGGGAAAGGCCTGGAACATCCCGTCGAGCTGCGCCGACAGCTCCGCGTTGTCGATGTGGCCGCCCAGCTCGGTGTCGGTCAGGCCCGGCTCGATATTGGTGACCCGGACCCTGCGCGGCCCGAACTCGGCCCGCAGCGAGGCCGACAGGTGGGTCAGCGCGGCCTTGGTGGCGCTGTAGACGGCGTATCCGGGGAAGGTCAGATGGGCGCCGATGGAGGAGACGTTGACCAGGTCGGCCGGCCGCCCCTCGGCCCCTGCGGCGAGCAGGTCGTCGCGGAAGGCGTCGATGATCCGCAGGGCGCCGGTGAGGTTGGTGTCCACCATCCGCGCCCACTCGTCGCTGCGGCCCGCGTCGATCGGGTTGGGCAGCATCACACCGGCGGCGTTGACCACCAGGCCGGCGGGACCGTACGCGTCCCTGACCTGGCCGGCCGCGGCCCTGACAGACGCCTCGTCGGTCACGTCGACCGTGACGGCCAGCGCCCGGCCGCCATCCGCGGCGATCTTCCCGGCGAGCGCGTCCAGCCGCTCGGTGCGGCGGGCCAGCAGCGCGACCTTCGCGCCCCGCGCGGCCAGCAGGCGGGCGGTGGCCTCGCCCATACCGCTCGCCGCGCCGGTGACGACGGCGGTACGGCCGGCGAGGTTGCCGTAAGCAGTGGTGCTCATGATGCGTAACTCCCTGGGGTGGCCCGCGTGACGGGTGCTGCCGTGGTGGACGGCTCCACTGTGCGGCGGCCCGCGGGCGCCACCCAGGGTTGCGCTCTACCTGGGTCCGGCAGTACCAGGCTCGGCGCCCGGCGCTCGCTTAGGCTCGTACGCATGGACAACACGGTCGGCGATTTCCTGCAGTCCAGGCGGGCGAGAATCCAGCCGGAGGACGTCGGCCTGCCCCCGTACGGCAGGCGGCGGGTGCCGGGGCTGCGCCGGGAGGAGGTCGCCCAGCTCGCCGGGGTCAGCGTCGACTACTACATCCGGCTCGAACAGGGCCGCGGCAAGAACGTCTCCGACGCCGTTCTCGACGCCGTCGCAAGGGTGCTGCGGCTCGACCCGACCGAGCACGCGCACCTGCGGGACCTGGCCAGGCCAGGGCGGGCGGCTCCGGCGGCGCCCTCCGGAGGGGTACGCCCCGGAGTGCGGCTGCTGCTCGACAGCATGGCCGACTGCCCCGCCATGGTCATCGACCACCGCATGGACGTGCTGGCCTGGAACGCCCTCGGCGACGCCGTGCACGGCTTCGCCGGCGATGCCTCCCGTCGCAATATGCCGCGCCGGGTCTTCCTCGACCCGGAGGCCGCCGACCTCTACCCGGAGTGGGCGGCCGTCGCCGCCGAGACCGTCGCCTACCTCCGCTTCGGCGCCGGCCGCCACCCCGACGACCAGCGGCTCACCGCGCTGATCGGCGAACTGTCCATGAAGAGCGAACACTTCCGCCGGCTGTGGGCCGACCACCTGGTCAGGGAGAAGACGTACGGCGTCAAGCGGATCAGCCACCCCGTCGTGGGCGAGCTGAACCTCGGCTACGAGACGCTGGCGCTGCCGGGCGACGCCGACCGTACCGTCGTCGTCTACACCGCGCCGCCCGGCTCGGGCGCCGCGGAACGCCTCGCCGTGCTGGCCAGTTGGAGCGCGGGCGAGCGGTCCGCGTCGGCGGACGCGTCTGCCCCGGAGGTCTCCTCCCCGGACGCCCCCTCCCCCGGCGCCTTCCGCCAGCGCTGACAACCGGCGGTTGTCGAACCGTACGGAAGGCTGTTGGACGCCCCGCCTGAGCTGCGGTTCTCCTTGATCCAGCGGCGGTTTCGAAGCGAACCGCCGCACCGGACCGAGGAGCTGGCGATGAAGGCACTGCTGCCCACGGGGGACCCGGCGAGGCTGGTCGCGCACGGCGAGACGGAAGAGCCGCGGCCAGGCCCTGCCCAGGCGCTGGTCAAGGTCGAGGCCTTCTCCGTCAACCGCGGCGAGGTCTTCCGGCTGCACGGCGCCCTGCCCGGCGTCGGCCTGCGGCCGGGCAAGGACATCGCGGGCCTGGTCGTCCAGGCCGCGGCCGACGGCAGCGGGCCGCGCGCCGGCCAGCGCGTCGTCGGCCACCCGCCGGGCGGCGGCTGGGCCGAATACGCCGCCGTCGACACCGACCGGCTGGCGGTACTGCCCGACACCGTCCCGGCGGTCACCGCGGCGGCCCTCCCGCTGGCCGGCCTCACCGCCCTGCGGCTGCTGCGGACCGCGGGCGGCCTGGCCGGCCGCTCGCTGCTCATCACCGGCGCGTCGGGCGGGGTCGGGCACTACGTGGCAGAACTCGCGGTCGCCGCGGGCGCGGAGGTGACCGCGGTCAGCGCGACGCCCGAACGCGGGCGGCGGCTCGCCGGGTTCGGGGCCACGGTCGTCCACGAGGTGGCCGCGGCCGGCGGCCCCTTCGACACGGTGATGGAGTCCGTCGGCGGCGCCACGATGTCGCTGGCGCTCGGCCTTGTGCGAGCGCACGGTGACCTCATCTGGTTCGGGCAGGCCTCCCGTGAGCCCGCCGCCCTCGACTTCTTCTCCTTCTTCGACGGGCCGTCGTCGGCGTCCGTGCGCCACTTCCACTACGAGGACTTCCCCGAGCCCTACGCCGCCGACCTCGCCGCTCTCGTGCGGCTCGTCGCGGAGGGGCGGCTCCACCCGGAGATCGGGCGGCTCGCCGGCTGGGCCGACACGGCGACCGTCCTGGCGGACCTGCATGAGCGGCGCGTATCCGGCAAGGCCGTCCTGACGACGGGGCCGTGAACGGTCTCCCCGGCGGGGGGCTCACGGGCTCCACAGCTGCGCTGTGCGGGGGCTTGTCGCGCGTTCCTGACCCTGGCGGGCCGCGGCCTGCACCAGTCGGCGTGACCGAGCGCACACCCGCCGGCGGCAAGCGCGATGAGTGAATTTCGTCTGAGGTGCCCGGTACGCGGGCATGATCCTGCCCGGGACCGAACTGTCGGGGACCGGACGGGAGACGTGCGTGCTGTTCGAGGTGTGGGCGCCCGATGCCCAGCGGGTGGAGATCCTGATCGACGAGCGTGCCCACCGGCTCGGCCCTGACCCGGCCAATGCGGGCTGGTGGCGTGCCGAGCTGCCCGCGCCGGCGGGCACCCGCTACGCGTACGTGCTGGACGGCGGCCCGCCGCTGCCGGACCCGCGGTCGCGGCGGCAGCCGGAGGGACCCGACGGGCCGAGCGCGGTCGTCGACCACGACGCCTTCGCCTGGTCGGCGCCCTGGCCGGGCCGCGGGCTGCCGGGCGCGGTCCTGTACGAGCTGCATGTCGGCACCTTCACCCCGGGGGGCACTTTCGACGCGGCCATCGAACGGCTGCCGCACCTGGCCAGGCTCGGCATCACCCACATCGAGCTGATGCCGGTCTGCCCCTTCCCCGGCACCAACGGCTGGGGCTACGAGGGGGTGTCGCTGTGGGCGGTGCACGAGCCCTACGGCGGCCCCGAGGCGATGAAGCGCTTTGTCGACGCGGCACATCAGCACGGCCTCGGCGTGGTCCTCGACGTGGTGCACAACCACCTCGGCCCGTCCGGCAACCACCTGCCGCCGTTCGGCCCGTACTTCACGGACCGCCACCACACGCCCTGGGGCGACGCGGTGAATCTCGACGCGCCCGGCTCCGACGAGGTCCGCGCCTTCCTGACCGGCAGCGCGCTGGCCTGGCTGCGGGACTACCGCCTCGACGGGCTGCGGCTCGACGCGGTCCACGCGCTGGTCGACACCCGCGCGCTGCACTTCCTCGAAGAGCTGTCCACGGCGGTCGACGGCCTGTCGGCGGCGCTCGGCCGCCCGCTGTTCCTGATCGCCGAGTCCGACCTCAACGACCCGCGCACCACCGCCCCGCGCGAGGCGGGCGGCCTGGGCCTGCACGCCCAGTGGAACGACGACTTCCACCACGCCCTGCACACCGCCGTCACCGGCGAGGCCCAGGGCTACTACGCCGACTTCGCCGCGGCGGGACCCGCCGCGGTCGCCAAGACCCTCGGGCGCGGCTTCTTCCACGACGGCAGCTACTCCTCCTTCCGCGGCCGCCACCACGGCCGCCCGCTCGACCCCGCCACCGCCCCCGGCCACCGGCTGCTCGGCTACAGCCAGACCCACGACCAGATCGGCAACCGGGCCACCGGCGACCGGCTCACCCCCCAGCAGCTGGCCGCCGCGGCGGCCCTGGTGCTGACCTCGCCCTTCACCCCGATGCTGTTCATGGGCGAGGAGTGGGGCGCCGCCACCCCCTGGCAGTTCTTCACCGACCACCACGACCCGGAGCTGGGCGCGGCCATCACCCGCGGCCGGCGGCGCGAATTCGCCTCCCACGGCTGGGCCGAGCAGGACGTGCCCGACCCGCAGGACCCCGCCACCAGGGACCGTTCCTGCCTGGACTGGGCCGAGCAGAACAAGCCCGAGCACCACGAACTGCTGGAGTGGTACCGCGCCCTGATCGCCCTGCGCCGCTCCGAGCCGGCCCTGACCGACCCGCAGCTCGACGCGGTCACCGCCACCGCGGGCGGCCGTACGCTTCGGGTGGCCCGCGGCCCGTTCCGTATCGTGGTCAACTTCTCCGACGCCCCCGCCCGGGTGCCGCTCAACACGCCGTGCGAGATGGTGCTGGCGCGCCCCGGCTGCAAACTCCTGCCGGGTCCCGCCGTCCAGCTCCCCGCCCGCGGGGCGGCCGTCCTGCGGACCACGGGCGCTACGGTGGACGGGTGACGCAGACACCCCACTCCCCCGACAGCGCGCCGGTCGCGGACTGCGTGCTGTGCGGCGAGCCGACCGAACACCCGGCGAGCACCCGCGGCGCCACGTACTGCCCGGTGTGCGAATGGCAGGAGGCCCAGCGCAGCGCCTGCTCCGGTTAGGTCCCGAGCAGAGCCGCCCGGCTGGCGGCGACGTCGAAGCCGGCCTCCGGGTATTCGGGGCCGATCAGCTCTAGGTGCTCGAGCAGCAGCTTGGCGACCGCCCAATTGCGGTACCACTTGCGGTCGGCGGGCACCAGGTACCAGGGCGCGCTGTCGGTCGAGCAGCGGTCGAGGGCGGCCTCGTACGCCTCCTGGTACGCGGGCCACCGGGCGCGCTCGGCGATGTCGCCGTCGTTGAACTTCCAGTGCTTGGCCGGGTTGTCGAGCCGGGCCACCAGGCGCTCCTTCTGCTCCTGGTAGCCGATGTGCAGAAAGATCTTCACCACGGTGACACCGTCGTCGGCGAGCGACTGCTCGAAGCGGTTGACCACCCCGTACCGCCGGCTCCAGGTGGCCCGCGGCACCAGGTCGTGCACCCGGGTGATCAGCACGTCCTCGTAGTGCGAACGGTCGAAGACACCGATCTCCCCCGGTGCGGGCAGCGCCTTGCGGATCCGCCACAGGAACGGGTGCGACAGCTCCTCGTCGGTCGGCGTCTTGAACGCCTTCACCCGCACGCCCGTCGGGTTCAGCCCGCTCGCCACGTGCTTGACGGTGCCGCCCTTGCCCGAGGTGTCCATGCCCTGGAGCACCAGCAGCAGGCAGCGCGGATCACCCGACGTACTCTGCGCGAACAGCCGCTCCTGCAACCCGGCCAGCTGCTGCCGCACCTGCGCGGTCTCGGCCTTCGCCACCGCCTTGCCGCCCGGATCGCCGGGGGTCGCCCGGGTGTCGTAATCCGCCAGGCTCACCCCGCCCTGCGGCACCCGCAGCAGCGAGCGCAGCCCGCCGTCCGCCTTCTCGTGCTTGTCCTTGGCCATGCACAGATCCTGCGCCGGTTCAGGCCGCCCCGCCAGCGTCGTGCGGCGGCCCGGCCTCCCGGGCCAGCGCGGTCAGCCGGGACACCGCGCGGAAATACTTCTTCCGGTACCCCCCGGCCAGCAACTCGGGACCGAACAGCTTGTCGAACGGTACGCCCGAGGCCGTCACCGGTATCTCCCGGTCGTACAGACGGTCGGCGAGCACCACGAGCCGCAGCGCCGTCGCCTGGTCGGTGACCTCGCTCACCCCGCGCAGGAACACCGCCGCCACCCCGTCGCACAGCGCCCCATACCTGCTCGGGTGCACCGCCGCCAGATGCGCGGCCAGCGCTCCGAAGTCGTCGAGCGCCGACCCGGGCGTACGCAGCGCCGCCCGCGTCACCTGCTCGTCGGCGTACGGCTCCGGCGCCTGCGGCAGTCCGCGGTGCCGGAAGTCCTCACCGTCGATCCGGATACTGGTGAACCGCGCGGACAGGCCCTGGATCTCCCGCATGAAGTCCGCGGCGGCGAACCGCCCCTCCCCCAGCTTGCCCGGCAGCGTGTTCGACGTCGCCGCCAGCCGTACTCCGGCGTCGGCGAGCTTGCCGAGCAGCGTCGACACCAGCACGGTGTCACCCGGGTCGTCCAGCTCGAACTCGTCGATGCACAGCAGGCGGTGGTCCTTGAGCGCCTGCACCGCCGGCAGGAAGCCGAGCGCCCCGACCAGATTCGTCAGCTCCACGAACGTGCCGAAGGCCTTGCGCTCACGGGGGGCGGGGGTGGCGTGCCACAGGGAGGCCAGCAGATGCGTCTTGCCGACGCCGTAGCCGCCGTCCAGATACACCCCGCCGGCCGGCGGCGCGGGCGGCTCGCTCCTGAACCAGCGCCGGCGCGCCCGCGGCGCCTGGTGCCCCGCGAAGTCCCGCAGCCGCGCGACCGCCGCGGCCTGGCTCGGCTGGGCCGGGTCCGCCTCGTACGTCTCGAACCGCACGCCGTCGAACCGCGGCGGCGGCACCATCTCCTGAACCAGCCGCCCGGCCTCGACGTGCGGGCTGCGCCCACTGAGGGCAACCGGCTTGATCAGAGCGGAGGAGGACACGGCTCCTTAGCCTAGTGCGTACCCCCACGCCCGGCAGGCCCGGGGGCCCGCCCACCCCACAGC
>NZ_JAJSYW010000051.1:0-4861 GCF_036815005.1 Streptomyces sp. IBSBF 2435
GGAGGCCCGTACGCGGGGCTGGGCGGGGGGAGGTCAGGTGCCGCGGCGGAGGAGGCGGCTGGCACCGGCGGCAGCCGTCGTGGCGAGCATCCAGCCCAGCAGGGTGAGGAGCGAGGCCACCCACTGCGCGACCCCCGTCTCCCGCCACGCGTTGTCCTGGCCGAGGTCGATGACCGGGAGCAGCAGGTCCAGGGCGTAGAGCGCGGGACTCCAATGCGGCCGGTAACCCCCCGCGTCCGCCGCCGCAGGCGTGGGGTGCAGCGCGAAATACAGCGCGCCCAGCGCCCACAGCACCGCCATCCAGACCGCCGCGCGGCCCGGCCGGTAGCCGTAACCGACGGTGATGTCCTGGAGCCAGCCCCACACCCGCCCGGCGGGCGTCAGCGTCTCGCGGCGCCGCCGCTGCCGCGCGAGCAGCACCTCGCGCGCCTCGGTGTCCTCGCCCGCGGCCCGCAGCGCCGCGGCGAGCCGCTCGTACGGCTCGGGCCGGAACTCCGGGGTGGCCGCCGCCAGCCAGCCGAGCCGCTCGCGCAGCGGGAAGTCGGCGAGCGGGGGGAGCGTGTCGTAGCTGAAGCCGGTCATCCGCAGCCGCCCCGCCGAGGGCCAGGCGCTGGGGGTGTCGTTGAGCTTGCCGACCCGGGCGCCGGACAGCACGACCCCGCCCTCCGGTGCCCGCGGCAGCGTGAAGCACAGCTCGGGCGTCTGGATGCGGCGCAGCGACACCTGCTGCTCGCCGGCCAGCACGAAGCGCGCCCGGCTGATGATCACGGCGTTGCCGAACCGCCCGTCGTCGAGCCGCAGCCCGCCGTGGCAGGTGAAGGGCAGCACCGTGACGTCCTCCGGCGGGGGCGCCGACCCGCCGCCGGCGCTCAGCGCGTTCCACCCGCCGGACAGGTAGAGGGTGTGCTCGACCGTGATACGGGCCGCGTTGAGCGCCTGCCTGCCGCCGGGATTGCGCAGGGTGGCGCCGCGCAGGCTGAGCCGGCCGCCGATACGGGCGCTGCGCAGGCTGAATTCACCGCTGAAGTCGATGAGTTCTGCGTCCACGTCCTGGCCGACGGTCAGCCCGTCCGCGGCGAAGGCCCGCGACGCCCGGCCGCGCCGCACGGTGAGCTGGTTGAGCAGCAGGTCGGTGCCTATGTGGGCGTCGGCCAGCCGGACGCCGTCGGTGATCAGGCACTGCGGCAGGTGCAGGTCGCCGCCGACCTGGAGCCGGGCCGCGTCCAGCCGGGGCATCCGGCAGCGCACCAGGCGCATGCTGCCGATCCGGCACTCCTGGAGCATGAGCGGATCGTCGAAGCGGCAGTCGTCCAGCTGGACGTACGGCGTGACCGTGCCGCCCGCCAGCATCAGCCGCCCGCTGATCCGCACCCCGGCGAGTTTCAGCGCGGTCACCCGCCCCGGCACCGCGGGCGGTCCGTCGAGCAGCAGCTCGGCGACGGCCTGCGCGCGTACCGTGCGGTCGGGGCCCCAGACGGGCCCGGCCAGCGGGTCGTCCTCGCCGGCGCGGCCGGTGCGCAGATCGCAGGTGCGGCCCTCCCGGAAGGCCTGCCACATGCGCCGCTCTACCGGCGTCCAGTCCTGCGGCGGTGTCCCGCCGGCGGCCTCGGTCACCCGATTCCCCTCCCCGTCGTCGCGCCGCACACCGTAGCGGGTCGGTACGACGGCGTCGTATCACGGAGTGGAACTCGGGAACGTCCCGCATGCCCGGGTCCCTACACTTGGCAGCGTGATCTCCCGAATCGATCTGCGCGGTGCCGCCTTCCCCGAGGCCGGCATCGACCGCGAGCTGCTGCCCCGTGCCGACTTCGACGTGGAGGCCGCCCTGGAGACGGTGCGGCCGATCTGCGAGGACGTCCGCCATCGGGGCTCGGCCGCGGTGCTCGATCACGGCGAGCGGTTCGACGGGGTGCGGCCCGCCTCGCTGCGGGTCCCGGCGCAGGCGCTGGAGACCGCGCTGGCCGACCTCGACCCCGCGGTCAGGGCCGCCCTGGAGGAGTCGGTCCGGCGGGCCAGGATCGTGCACCGCGAGCAGCGCCGTACCGACGTCACCACCCAGGTGGTGCCCGGCGGCACGGTCACCGAGCGGTGGGTGCCGGTCGAGCGGGTCGGGCTGTACGTGCCGGGCGGCCTCGCGGTGTACCCGTCGTCCGTGGTGATGAACGTGGTTCCCGCCCAGGAGGCCGGCGTCGAGGGCATCGCGGTGGCCTCCCCGCCGCAGAAGGACTTCGGCGGCCTGCCGCACCCCACCATCCTCGCCGCGTGCGCGCTGCTCGGCGTGACCGAGGTCTACGCCACCGGCGGCGCCCAGGCCGTCGCGATGTTCGCGTACGGCACCGAGGACTGCCGCCCGGTGAACCTGGTCACCGGACCCGGCAACATCTACGTCGCCGCCGCCAAGCGGCTGCTCAAGGGCCGGGTCGGCATCGACGCCGAGGCGGGTCCCACCGAGATCGCGATCCTCGCCGACGACTCCGCGGACCCCGCCTTCGTCGCCGCCGACCTGATCAGCCAGGCCGAGCACGACCCGCTGGCCGCCGCGGTGCTGGTGACCACCTCGCCCGAGCTGGCCGACGCGGTCGACAAGGAGCTGGACGTCCAGGTCGCCGCCGCCCGGCACCGCGAGCGGATCACCGCCGCGCTGTCCGGCCGCCAGTCGGCGACCGTGCTGACCGACACCCTGGAGCAGGGCCTCGCGGTGGTGGACGCCTACGCCGCCGAGCACCTGGAGATCCAGACCAGGGACGCCGCCGCGGTCGCCGCCCGGGTGCGCAACGCCGGCGCGGTCTTCGTCGGCCCGCACGCCCCGGTCTCGCTCGGCGACTACTGCGCCGGGTCCAACCACGTCCTGCCCACCGGCGGCTGCGCCTGCCACTCCTCCGGCCTGTCCGTGCAGTCCTTCCTGCGCGGCATCCACGTGGTGGACTACTCCCGCGACGCCCTGGCCGAGGTCGCCGCCCACGTGGTGACGCTGGCCGACGCCGAGGACCTGCCCGCGCACGGCGAGGCGGTACGCGTCAGGTTCGGCGGCGACGTCGCCCCGGGCCCGCGCGGCGGCGGCGATGCCGTATGACCGGCATCGACGACCTGCCCATCCGTGACGAGCTGCGCGGCCAGTCCCCCTACGGCGCCCCCCAGCTCGACGTGGCGGTGCGGCTGAACACCAACGAGAACCCGTACCCGCTGCCCGAGGCGCTGGTCGCCAGGATCGCGGAGCGGGTCGCCGAGGCCGCCCGCGGCCTGAACCGCTACCCCGACCGGGACGCGGTCGAGCTGCGCACCGCGCTCGCGGCGTATCTGACCAGGACCGCGGGGCACCCGGTCGGCCTGGCCCAGGTCTGGGCGGCGAACGGGTCCAACGAGATCATCCAGCAGCTGCTCCAGACCTTCGGCGGCCCCGGCCGCAGCGCGATCGGCTTCGAGCCGTCGTATTCGATGCACGCGCTGATCTCCCGGGGCACCGGCACCGGCTGGATCTCCGGACCGCGCAACGCCGACTTCACCATCGACGTGGCCGCCGCCGCCCGGGAGATCGCCGAGCGCCGCCCCGAGGTGGTGTTCATCTGCTCGCCCAACAACCCGACCGGCACCGCCGTCGACGCCGCGACCGTCCTGGGGCTGTACGAGGCCGCGCAGGCCGCCCGCCCCTCGCTGGTCGTGGTGGACGAGGCCTACGGCGAGTTCTCGCACCGGCCGTCGCTGCTGCCGCTGATCGAGGGCCGGCCCAACCTGGTGCTCACCCGCACCATGTCCAAGGCGTTCGGCGCGGCCGGGCTGCGGCTCGGCTATCTGGCCGCCGACCCCGCGGTGGTCGACGCGGTGCAGATCGTCCGGCTGCCCTACCACCTGTCCGCGGTCACCCAGGCGACGGCGCTGGCCGCGCTGGAGCACACCGACACGCTGCTCGGCTACGTCGACCAGCTCAAGGCCGAACGCGACCGGCTCGTCGGCGAGTTGCGCGCGACCGGTTACGAGGTGACCGACTCGGACGCCAACTTCGTGCAGTTCGGCCGGTTCGCCGACAGCCACGCCGCTTGGGAGGCGGTGCTCGCGCACGGCATCCTGGTACGGGACAACGGTGTGCCGGGCCGGCTGCGCGTCTCGGTCGGCACCCCCGCCGAGAACGACGCGTTCCTGGACGCGGCACGGGCGGTCTTCAAGGATCACAGCACTACGGAGGAGCAGGTATGACCCGCGTGGGCCGCGTCGAGCGCACCACCAAGGAGACGTCGGTGGTCGTCGAGATCGACCTCGACGGCACCGGGCAGGTGGCCGTGTCCACGGGCGTCGGCTTCTACGACCACATGCTCGACCAGCTCGGCAGGCACGGGCTGTTCGACCTGTCGGTGAAGACCGAGGGCGACCTCCATATCGACACCCACCACACCATCGAGGACACCGCGCTCGCGCTGGGCGCCGCCTTCAAGCAGGCGCTCGGCGACAAGGTGGGCATCTACCGCTTCGGCAACTGCACCGTCCCGCTGGACGAGGCACTCGCCCAGGTCACCGTGGACCTCTCGGGCCGCCCGTACCTGGTGCACAGCGAGCCCGAGCAGATGGCGCCGATGATCGGCTCGTACGACACCACGATGACCCGGCACATCCTGGAGTCCTTCGTCGCCCAGGCCCAGATCGCCCTGCACGTGCACGTGCCGTACGGGCGCAACGCGCACCACATCGTGGAGTGCCAGTTCAAGGCCCTGGCCAGGGCGCTGCGCTACGCCAGCGAGCGCGACCCGCGGGCAGCGGGCATCCTGCCGTCGACGAAGGGCGCGCTGTGAGCGGCGCGAGCCGTCGCCGCACGGGCGGAGAATCAGGATCCGGCGCGAGCGGTTGCCGCGCGGGCGGAGAAGCGAACGGA
>NZ_JAJSYW010000051.1:4961-34594 GCF_036815005.1 Streptomyces sp. IBSBF 2435
CAATCACAGTGAGCGACGCACGCAAGGCCACTCGGCCGCAGTCAGGGCTCGGCGCAAGCGGTTGCCGCGCGGGCGGAGAAGCGAACGGACAATCACAGTGAGCGACGCACGCAAGGCCACTCGGCCGCAGTCAGGGCTCGGCGCGAGCGGTTGCCGCGCGGGCGGAGAAGCGAACGGACAATCACAGTGAGCAAGGGATCGACCCTCTTCATACTGCTGGGCCTGTTCCTGGCGGGCGGGGTGTACTCGTTCTGGCAGCAGAAGCAGTCCAAGAGCCTGATCGCGCTGCTGGCGATCGGATCGGTGATGGCACTCGTCACCGGTCTGCTCCAGCTCTAGGGGGCCGGGATGAGCAAGAGCGTCGTCGTCCTCGACTACGGATTCGGCAACGTCAGGTCCGCCGAGCGCGCCCTCGCGCACGCCGGCGCCGAGGTCGAGATCACCGCCGACTTCGACCGGGCGATGCGGGCCGACGGCCTGCTGGTGCCCGGCGTCGGCGCGTTCGCCGCCTGCATGGCCGGACTCAAGGGCGTACGGGGCGACTGGATAGTCGGGCGGCGGCTGGCCGGCGGCCGGCCGGTGATGGGGATCTGCGTCGGCATGCAGATCCTCTTCGCCCGCGGCATCGAGCACGGCGTGGCGGCCGAGGGCCTGGACGAGTGGCCCGGCACCGTCGAGCCGCTGCGGGCCCCGATCGTCCCGCACATGGGCTGGAACACGGTGAAGGCCGCCGAGGGCTCCCGGCTGTTCGCGGGCGCGGACGAGGACGCCCGCTTCTACTTCGTGCACTCCTACGCGGTCCGCAGCTGGCACCTGGAGACGCAGAGCGAACGCATCAGCAGCCCCCGGGTCAGCTGGACCACCCACGGCGAGCCGTTCGTGGCCGCGGTGGAGAACGGGCCGCTGTGGGCCACCCAGTTCCACCCGGAGAAATCCGGCGAGGCAGGCGCCCTGCTGCTCGCCAACTGGCTCGACACCCTCTAGACCCGCCGCCCACCGATCCCACCCGCAAGGACGCACATCCGATGACCAAGCTGCTCGAACTGCTCCCCGCCGTCGACGTCAGGGGCGGCCAGGCCGTACGCCTCGTGCACGGCGAGTCCGGTTCCGAGACGTCGTACGGCGACCCGCTCGCCGCAGCACTCGCCTGGCAGGACGCGGGGGCCGAGTGGCTGCATCTGGTGGACCTCGACGCGGCCTTCGGCACCGGCGACAACCGGGCGCGTATCGCCGAGGTGGCCCGCACGATGGACATCAAGGTCGAGCTGTCCGGCGGCATCCGCGACGACGACACGCTCGCCGCCGCGCTCGCCACCGGCTGCACCCGGGTCAACCTGGGCACGGCCGCGCTGGAGAGCCCGGAGTGGGTCGCGAAGATCATCGCCGAGCACGGCGACCGGATCGCGGTCGGCCTCGACGTGCGCGGCACCACCCTGCGCGGCCGGGGCTGGACCCGGGACGGCGGCGATCTCTACGAGACGCTGGCCCGGCTGGACTCCGAGGGCTGCGCCCGCTACGTCGTCACCGACATCGCCAAGGACGGCACCCTGCAAGGGCCCAACCTGGAGCTGCTGACCCAGGTGTGCGCGGTCACCGACCGCCCGGTCGTCGCGTCCGGCGGTGTCTCCAGCCTCGACGACCTGCGCGCCATCGCTTCTCTCGTCCCACGGGGTGTGGAAGGCGCGATCGTCGGCAAGGCGCTCTATGCGAAGGCGTTCACTCTCGAAGAGGCCTTGGAGGCAGTTTCACGATGACCGGATCCCCCGCGGTACGGCGCGAGCAGTCCGACAGTCCACTGGAGGAGACCATCGGCTTCGCCCGGGCCGTGGCCGCGGGGGACAGGGTGCTGGTGTCGGGCACGATGCCGCTGGTCGACGGCGAGGTACGCGGCGAGGGCAGCCCGTACGAGCAGGCGCTGCTGGCCTTCCGCAACGCGCTGGCAGCGCTGGAGCCGTTCGGCCTGGGGCCGGACAGTGTCATCCGCACCCGGATGTACATGAGCCACGCCGGGGACGCCGACGACGTGGGCCGCGCCCACCGGGAGCTGTTCGGCGCGGTCCGGCCGGCCGCGACGCTGGTCGTGGTGGCCGGGTTCATGGACTCCCGGGTGCTGGTGGAAGTCGAGATCGAAGCTTTCCGAGGAGACATCGAATGACCCTGGCGGTGCGCGTCATCCCCTGCCTGGACGTGGACGGCGGACGGGTCGTGAAGGGCGTCAACTTCCAGAATCTGCGCGACGCGGGCGACCCGGTCGAGATGGCCCGGCTCTACGGCGCCGAGGGCGCGGACGAGCTGACCTTCCTGGACATCACCGCGTCCTCCGGCGACCGGGAGACCACCTACGACGTGGTCCGCCGCACCGCCGAGCAGGTCTTCATCCCGCTCACCGTCGGCGGCGGGGTGCGCAGCGCCGACGACGTCGACAAGCTGCTGCGGGCGGGCGCGGACAAGGTCGGCGTCAACACCGCGGCGATCGCCAGGCCCGAGCTGATCCGCGAGATTGCGGAGCGCTTCGGGCGGCAGGTGCTGGTGCTGTCGGTGGACGCCCGCCGCAATGCCTCGGGCGAGGGCTTCGAGGTCACCACGCACGGCGGCCGGCGCGGGACCGGTATCGACGCCGTCGAGTGGGCCGAGCGGGCCGCGGCGCTGGGCGCCGGGGAGATCCTGCTCAACTCGATGGACGCGGACGGCACCAAGGACGGCTACGACACCGAGATGATCGCGGCCGTACGGGCCCGGGTGTCCGTGCCGGTGATCGCGTCCGGCGGCGCAGGGCGGCTGGACGACTTCGCGCCGGCCGTCGCGGCCGGGGCCGATGCCGTACTGGCCGCGTCCGTCTTCCACTTCGGCGACCTGCGCATCCCCGAGGTCAAGTCGGCGCTGCGCTCCGCGGGCCACCCGGTGCGATAAGGCGCCTACCGCGCCGCGGTCCTCGTGCCGACCAGGACCGCGAGGTCCGGGGCCAGCGGGACCTCCACCGTGCGCAGCGCCGGATGGCCGAGCCAGTGCAGCCTGGCGGTGTCCGGCCGGCCGTCGTGGACGGGCGGGCGGCCCCGCGACGGGGTGAAGTCGTCGATGACCAGGACGCCGCCCGGCCGCAGCAGCTCGGCCGGGTCGGCCGCGGCACCGTCCGCCTTGCCCTGGCCGCCGCCGTCGAGGACGAGCAGGTCGAAGGGGCCGTGCTCGGCGATCGCGGTCCAGTCGGCGTGCCGCACGGTCACCCAGGGCGCGAGTGCGCTGAACAGGCCGGCCGCGGCCCCCGCGCGGTCGGCGTCGCTCTCGACGCTGACCGCGGTGGCGCCGTTGCGCATGCCGGAGACCAGCCAGGCCAGCCCCACCCCGCATCCGGTGCCGGTCTCGCCGATGCGCTCCGCGCCCGCCGCGAGCGCGTGCAGCAGCCGGCCTTGCTCCGGCCGGCAGGAGTAGGGAAAGCCGAGCCGGGTCGCGGTGCGGGCGGCGCGCTCCACCAGGGGCGGCAGATCACCGGGGCCACTGAGGTGCGCACGGGTGCCGTCGAGGGACATGGCGGCCATCCTGCCGGGACGCCCGGTGTGGACGGGTGCGATCAGGTGAGAAAGAAAGATTGCGCAAATCATGTTGCGCAACTTTTGTTGCACGTCTAGCCTCGATGCTGTGAACGATCAGGACCGCACCCAGCGCATCACCGACCTCGACGCCCTCAAGGTCTTCACCCACCCGCTGCGCATCCGGCTCTACCGCGCGCTGTTCACCGCCCGCACCGCCACCGCCTCCCACCTGGCCGACCAGGTCGACGAGGCGGTCTCGCTGGTCAGCTACCACCTGCGGAAGATGGCCGCGCACGGCTTCATCGTGGAGGCCCCCGAGCACGGCTCGGACGGCCGAGAACGCTGGTGGAAGGTCTCGGCGGAACGCGGATTCTCCTTCCGCAGCGCCGACTTCGACGACCGGCCGGAAGGCGCCGCCGTCCTCGCCCAGGTCACCCGGCAGCTGCTCGCCACCCGGGCCGAGCGCTACCAGCAGTATCTGGACCAGCTGTCCGCGTGGCCCCGCGAGTGGACCAACGCGTCCTTCAGCTCCGAATTCATGCCGCTGCTCACTGCGGCGGAGCTCCAGGAGATGGCCGACGAGATCGGCGAGCTGATGCAGCGCTGGACCGACCGCGGTCAGGCCGCGGAGGACGCGGGCAACACCGAGGGCCGCGAGCACGTGGCGGTCCAGATGTACGGCTTCCCCTTCCGACCCTGAGCCCGACCCCGACCGAGGAAGGCCGGTCCATGACGGCGACCGCGATACCCGCAACCGACTCCGCCGGCAGGCCCGCGTACCGGGACGGCAACGTCCTGCGCTGGCTCACCGCCTACACCGCGTCCCTGCTCGGCGACTCCGTCTACTTCGTCGCCCTCGGCTTCGCCGCCGCCAAGGTCGCACCGCCCGCCCAGGTCGGCCTGGTCATGGCCGCGGGCGCGGTGCCGCGGGCCGTCCTGATGCTCGGCGGGGGAGTGGTCGCCGACCGCTTCGGCCCGCGCCTGGTGGTCATCGGCAGCGACACCGTCCGCTGCGCGCTGATCCTCGCCGCGGCCGGCACGCTCGCGCTGGCCACGCCCGGACTGTGGCTGCTGGTCGCGGTGGCCCTGGTCTTCGGGGCCGTCGACGCGCTGTTCATGCCCGCGGTCGGCGCGCTGCCGCCCCGGATCACCACTCCCGGCCAGCTGGTACGCCTCCAGGGCCTGCGCGCGCTGACGGTACGGCTGGGCACCGTCGCGGGGCCGCCGGTCGGCGGGCTCGCGATGGGCCTGGGCGGGGCCGCGGCGGCCTTCGCCGTGGCCGGGGCGCTCTTCGCGACCTCCGTCCCGCTGCTGCTCACCACCCGGATCGCCCCGCTGCCGCCCGCGGCGCGGGCGCCCGCCCTCCAGGAGCTGCGCGACGGGCTCGGCTACATCCGCCGCCACCGGCTGGTCGGCCCGCTGGTCCTGTCGGGCGCGCTGTGCGAACTCGGCCTGGTCGGGCCGCTCAACGTCGGCATGGTGCTGCTCGCCGACCAGCGCGGCTGGGGAGCCGCGGGATACGGCTGGATCATCGCGGCGTTCGGCGCGGGCGCCGCGGCCAGCGCGCTGCTGCTGGCCGTACGCGGCCGGGTGCGGCGGGCCGGGGCCGTCCAGATCGGCACGCTTCTCGCCGGGTCGGCGGCGGTCGGCTTCATCGGCGTCGCCCAGGTGCTCGCCGCCGCGGTGGGCGTGGCCTTCCTGGCCGGGCTCATCTGCGGGGTCTGCGGGGGCCTGGCCGCCGCGCTCATCCAGACCGCCACCGATCCGGCGTACCTCGGCCGGGTCACGTCCGTCATGAGCCTCACCGGATTCGGGCTGGCCCCGCTGGCGTATCCGCTCTTCGCGGCGGCTGTCGGGGCTTTCGGGGCGCCCCCCGTCTTCCTGGCCAGCGCCGCGCTCGCCGCCCTGGGCGGTGCCTTCACCGCCCTCCTCCCCCCGGTCCGCACCGCCGAACTTCCCTGCGGGTGAGCTATCTCGGGGCCCCGGTGACCGTCGCACGTGCGGTGCGCCTCGGCTGGCCGCGCCCATGGGCTGCCACGTCCTGTGGCGTTCACCGTGCCGCTGCACTGAGGCTGGGGCGCGCAGTTCCGCGCGCCTCTTGGGTGGTGGCCGCCCGTATCCGCACGACGGTCCGTCGTGGCTTGTCGCGCAGTTCCCCGCGCCCCTGAGAGCGCTTGCCCTCTGCGGCAGAGGAACCGCGTTCCTGACGTGCGCCCTCCGCGGCGGAGGACGAGTCCCGAAGGGACGCGGGGAAGGGCGCGGCCGACAAGCACGCACCGCACCGGGCAGTCACCCGGAGGCGCGGGGAACTGCGCGGCCGGCCCCGCACCCGGGACAAGGGCCCGGGGCCGCCCGCGGGGGCTGGGCGGGGGGACCGGCTACACGCCGAGGCGAGCGGAATACGCCTCGGCGACCGCCGACTTCTCGCCTTCGGCGAGGACATCCGCCGCGGCCTGGCGGCCGAAGGCGAAGAGGGCCAGCTCCGAGGGCTCGCCGGTGACCGTCACGACCGGCGAGCCGCGGTGGGCGACCACGGTCTGCCCGTCGGGCCGGCGCAGGACCAAGCCGACGGGCGAGCGCCGCCCGAGGACGCGAGCCGCCCGCTCCAGCCGGGACCAGAGCGCGTCCGCGAAGACCGGGTCGACCCCGCGGGGCGTCCAGTCCGGCTGGGCCCGCCGCAGGTCCTCGGTGTGGACGTAGAACTCCACGGTGTTGGACGCCTCGTCCAGCTGCTTGAGCGCGAAGGGCGACAAGCGCGGCGGCCCGGTCCTGATCAGCTGGATCAGTTCCTCGTACGGCCGCCGCGCGTATTCGCTGCGCACTCTTTCCAGCCGGTCCGCGAGCTGCGGGACGATGAGCCCCGCGGCAGCGTCACCGCGGCGTTCGCGTACCACGACGTGTGCGGCCAGATCCCGGGCGGTCCAGCCCTCGCACAGGGTCGGCGCGTCGGGGCCGGAATGTTCCAGCAGGTCGGCGAGGAGCAGACGTTCACGCTGTGCATGGGTCGTCATGAGTCCAGGTTAACGACCCGCGGGCGCCGCGTCCGCTTCCCCCGCCCGTCGGCTCAGCTCAGCTTGCTGTGCAGCTTCTTGTTGTTCGAGCCGTCGTTGAGGCTGAGCGCGCAGGTGATGGTCTTGCGGCCCTGGAGCTGATAGGTGATCAGCTGCGGGTACAGCACATACTCGTAGTACGTGCGCCCGTCGGCCGGCACGTGCTTGTTGGCGTCCGACTTGCACAGGGCGAATGCCTTGTCCTCGATCGCCTGGTCGTCGGTGAAGCTGCCGGACAGCGTCTTGTTCGCGATCGACTGCGCGTCGTGCGCCGCGGTGCACGACACGGTGGTGACCGCGTCGATGGTGTGCGTCATCGAGGGCGCGTTGAAGCACTTGCCGGGCGTGACCGACACGTACGGCACCTCCTTCCCGTCCGTCTCCGACGGCTGCGGGTCGTCGGTGACCGACGGGAAGTCGGTCGGCAGGTCGAGGCTCGGGAAGTCGGTGGGAAGGGTGAAGCTGGGCGTCGGGACGGTCGGGACGGTCGGCATCGCGGTGAGCGACGGCACCGTCGTGGTGTCCTTGGCGCTCGGCTTGCCGTCGCCGCCGCCGCTGGAGGCGGCGATGCCGGCGACGATCGCGCCGACCACGACGACGGCCCCGACCGCGATCAGCACATTGCGCGTGGTGTTGTTCTTCGGCGGCTGCGGCGGCGGGTAGCCGCCGCCCGGGTAGCCGCCGGGGTAGCCGTAGTTCCCGCCGGGCGGGATCGGCGGTCCCGGCGGCGCGGGCGGGCCGTAACCGCCGCCCTGCTGCGGGTAGCCGTATCCGTCGTTGGGCGGCGGCGGACCGTATCCGTCGTTGGGCGGGGGCGGCGGGCCGAAGCCCTGTGGCGGCCCGAAACCGCCACCCTGCTCAGGGGGCGGCGGCGGACCATTGTGCGGCGGTGGAGGAAAACCCATGGTGGAAGGATGCCCCATACGGGTGACGTCGGCGGGTAACAACCCTGCGACAGGTGGGTGACGGGTCAATCCGCCTATCCCCTTTGCCGGTTATTGACGATTTTCAGCATCCGGACACCGCATTTCCGCCGCCGCCGCGTCCGGCGGCATGATGGACGCATGCCCGCGACCTCGCTCGACCCCGCCATCGCCGCCCGACTCAAGCGCACCGCCGACGGCCTGGTGCCCGCTGTCGCCCAGCAGTACGACACCGGTGAGGTGCTGATGCTGGGCTGGATGGACGACGAGGCGCTGCACCGCACGCTGACCACCGGCCGCTGCACGTACTGGAGCCGCAGCCGCCGTGAGTACTGGGTCAAGGGCGACACCTCGGGTCACGTCCAGCACGTGAAGTCGGTCGCGCTGGACTGCGACGGCGACACCGTGCTGGTGAAGGTCGACCAGGTCGGCGCGGCCTGCCACACCGGCGACCGGACCTGCTTCGATTCCGCCGTCCTGCTGCCCGCGCCGGGCCAGTAGTGTCTGCGGCCATGGACCTCGATACGTTCCGCAAGCTGGCGGTGGACCGCCGTGTCATCCCGGTCAGCCGCCGGCTCCTCGCGGACGGCGACACGCCGGTCGGGCTGTACCGCAAGCTCGCCGCCGAGCGGACCGGCACCTTCCTGCTGGAATCGGCCGACACCGCCTCCAACAGCGGGGCGGGCGGCGGGTCCTGGTCGCGCTACTCCTTCGTCGGCGTGCGGTCCGCCGCGACGCTGACCGCCCGCGACGGGCAGGCGCACTGGCTCGGCAGCCCGCCGGTCGGCGTCCCCACCGACGGCGACCCGCTGGCGGCGCTGCGCGCCACCGTCGAGGCGCTGCACACCCCGCGGGACCTCACCTCCGGCATGCCGCCCTTCACCGGCGGCATGGTCGGCTACCTCGGCTACGACATCGTGCGCCGCCTGGAGCGCATCGGGGACAGCACCCACGACACGCTGCGGCTGCCGGAACTGACCATGCTGCTGACCTCCGACCTGGCGGTGCTCGACCACTGGGACGGCACCGTGCTGCTGATCGCCAACGCGATCAACCACAACGACGAGGACACAGGCGTCGACGAGGCCTACGCCGACGCGGTCGCCCGGCTCGACGCGATGCAGGCCGACCTGGCCCGGGCCGTACCGCAGCAGCCGACCGCACTGCCGGAGTCGGTCGACTCCGCGGTCAGCTGGGCCTGGGGCGGCGAGGAGTTCACCGCCGCGGTCGACGACATCAAGGAGCGCATCCACGCGGGCGAGGCCTTCCAGGTGGTGGCCTCCCAGCGGTTCGAGACCGCGTGCACCGCGAGCGCGCTCGACGTCTACCGGGTGCTGCGGACGACCAACCCGTCGCCGTACATGTACCTGCTGCGCTTCGACGGCTTCGACGTGGTCGGGTCGAGCCCCGAGGCGCTGGTCAAGATCGAGGACGGCCGGGCGATGCTGCACCCGATCGCGGGCACCCGGCCGCGCGGCGCGACCCCGCAGGCCGACGCGGCGCTCGCCGAGGAGCTGCTCGCCGACCCCAAGGAACGCGCCGAGCACCTGATGCTGGTCGACCTCGGGCGCAACGACCTGGGCCGGGTGTGCGAGCCGGGCAGCGTCGAGGTGGTCGACTTCATGTCGGTGGAGCGCTACTCGCACGTCATGCACATCGTCTCGACCGTCACCGGGCAGGTCACGGCGGGCAGGACCGCCTTCGACGTGCTCACCGCGTGCTTCCCGGCCGGGACCCTGTCGGGCGCGCCCAAGCCGCGCGCCATGCAGATCATCGAGGAGCTGGAGCCCACCAGGCGCGGTGTCTACGGCGGCTGCATCGGCTACCTGGACTTCGCGGGCGACTCCGACACCGCCATCGCGATCCGTACCGCGGTACTGCGCGACGGCGTCGCCTATGTGCAGGCGGGCGCGGGCATCGTGGCGGACTCCGACCCGGCCGCCGAGGACGCCGAGTGCCGCAACAAGGCGGCGGCGGTGCTGCGGGCGGTCGCGACCGCCAACGTGATGCACGGCTGAGGCACCCGTGCCAGGACGCGCGAGGGCGGGGCGGCCGCCATGCCCGCCCCGGCCGTCGCCCGCGTGTCAGCCCGCGAAGGCCGCGACGCCGTCGGGGGTGCCCAGGCCGGTCGGCCCGTCGTAACCGGCGACGCCCGTGCACAGGTACGAGCCCGCGCACTCGCCGTTCGTACCGCTCGCCACGTCGTTCAGCCCGCCGCCGTGCGCGTACGGGAAGGCCGCCGGGTACGAGCCCTCGGACGGCTGCCCGGCCAGCGCGTAGATCGAGGCGATGATCGGCGCGGAGGCGCTGGTGCCGCCGAAGACCTCCCAGCCGCGGTCGTTGCCGTAGGTGTCGTAGACCGCGACACCCGTGGCCGGGTCGGCGACCGCGGACACGTCGGCGACGGTACGGCCGGCGCACTCGCCGTCCTGCTGCCAGGCGGGCTTGGGGTCGTAGGACGAGCAGCCGGAGCCCGCCCCGCCCCACACCGTGTCGGACCAGCCGCGAGCGCTGGTGTCCTGCTGGAGCGAGGTGCCGCCGACCGCGGTCACGTACTGCGAGCCGGCCGGGTATTCCACGCCGTAGCCCGCGTCGCCCGAGCTGGCGGTGATGGCCACGCCCGGGTGGTCGAAGTACTGGCTGTCGTAGCTGCTGTCGGCGCCGGACTCGCCGCCGCCGTAGCTGTTCGACACGTACTTCGCGCCCAGCGCCACCGCGGTGTTGACGGACTCACCGAGGCTGGTCATCGCCGAGTTGTCCGCCTCGACCAGCAGGATGTGGCAGGCCGGGCAGGTCGCGCTGACCATGTCCAGGTCGAGGGATATCTCCTCGGCCCAGCCCGGGTCGGGCACCGGCGGCGTGGCGCCGCCGCTCTGGCCGGCCTTGCGGAAGCAGCCGTTGCCGGTGGTGCAGGCCGGCAGGCCGTACTGCGAGCGGTACACGGCGAGGTCCGCCTCGGCGTTGGGATCGTCGTAGGCGTCCACGATCGCCACGGTGGCGCCGTCACCGCCGGTGCCGGGAAGGGCGTAGGCGCCGCGCAGCTCGGTCGGTCCGTAACCCGGCGGGATGGCCGCCGGGTGCGCGGAACGCGCCGCGGGCGCGAGGGAGTCGGCGCCGCTGGTCACCTTGAGCGCCTTGCAGGCCATGACGTCGACCGCGGTGCTGACCGAACAGGAACGTGCCGTGGTGAGCCGGTGCGAGGGCGCCTGCTGCGGCTGCGCGCCGGCGGACGGTGCGAGGGCGACCAGCCCCGCCGCGGTGAGCCCGGCGGCCGCGACGAGGGCCGGCCATGTATGGCTCGCTTTCCGCGGTGTGGTGTGGGGGGTGTGCAAGTGCGGCCTCCTGTGGGGGGAGTGTGGTGTGTGATGCCCCTGCGCTCATTGGGGGAGCGGAGGGATGGCCGCGAACGTATGGTGACCGGCGCACGTCAACAAGGCGGGATACTGGACGAGTCGGAAGCTATACCGCCGCTTTACCCGCTGTTGGCGGGAGTTGGCGCTTTCCTGACCTGCTCGTGACCGTTGTGGAGGCATGGAATCCGCTTGCCCCGGTTCATCCCGCGGGGCGGCACCCCACCCGGTACGCACCGCCCTGGGTCCCCCCGGCCGAGGCCGCCGGACACCGGCAGGGGATAGTGGACGGGTGACCTCCGTCCCGCAGCAGCCCCACCCAGGACCGGCCCTCGCAGCAGAGCGGGACGCCGAGCCGTCCGACGTGCCCGTGACACCGCGCCGCGGCGGCGTCAGGACACTCGCCGCCGCGCTGCCCGCCGGCGCGGTCGGCGCGAGCCTGGTGCTGGTCGCCGCGGGCAAGACCTGGTCGCGCGGCTTCGCCGCCTTCGGCCGGACCAACCTCCCGGTGCACGCCACCGGCACCGACACCACCGCCCTGCCCGGCGCCCTCGCGCTGGTCGCGCTGGCCTCGCTCGTCGCCGTCTTCGCGGTGCGCAGGACCGGCCGCTACGCCGTCGCGGGGCTGCTCGCCCTCAGTGGGCTCGGCGTCGTCGTCATGGCACTGGCCCGGCGCGGCGACCACGCGGCACTGGACTCCGCCGCCGCGTCCACCGCGGGCCTCGCCCACGCCACCGCCACGCACGCCAGCACCACCTCCTGGCCGCTGGTCTCCGCCGCCGGCGGCCTGCTCCTGCTCGCCGCCGGACTGCTCGCGCTGCGCTACGGCCCGACCTGGCCCGCGATGTCCAGCCGCTACGACCGCCCGGGCACCCGCCGGCCGGTCCGCGCCAGGGCCGCCGCGTCCGCCGCCGCGGCCGGCCGGCCCGTGCCCGTCGACCCGGACCGGGCCGAGGACCTGTGGAAAGCCCTCGACCGCGGCGAGGACCCCACGGGGTAGTACCCGCCGGGCCCGACCCCCGTGCGTGGTCGCCCGCCGATGCGCGTAACAATGGGGGACGACGTGGGAGGCGACGGACGCCTCCTACCGGGAGCATCAGGGAGTATTCATGGCGGCCCACCACGACCACGGACACACCCCGGCCGCCTGGACCGGAGTGATCATCGCCTTCGTCGGCTTCTGCGCCGGCGGCGTCTTCATGGTCGCCGCACAGCCGGTCCCGTTCTGGGGCAGCATGGGCGTGATCCTGCTCGCCCCGCTGGTCGGCGGCATCATGAAGATGATGGGCCTCGGCCGCAAGGAGGAGCCGCAGGTGCGTAACGCACCCGCGCGGACCGCGGAGCAGCCGCCGGCGGACCAGCCGCAGGGGGAAGCCGCGGCGCACGCCTGATCCCGCCCGGCACGGGGGCCGCGTACGCGTGATCCCGTCCGGCGTCGGTATTCGGGTCGTGTACGCCTGACCCCGCCCGTCGCCCCGCCACCTGGCGCAGCCGCGCGCTGCGCCCTGGTGCGTACCGGGGCAGAATCGTCGCCGTGACCTCCTACCGGGCCGCGGCGGCCCCCACCGGCCGGCCCGCCCGGCGTGGCGCGCTGCGCCGAACGGCCGTACCGCTCGGCGTGCTCGGCGCCGTCGCCGCCGGCTTCGGCTACGTCGCCGCCGTCGACCCGGGGCAGCCCGGCCACTATCCGGCCTGCCCGCTGCTGTATTACACCGGCGTCTACTGCCCCGGCTGCGGCGGCCTGCGCGGCGCCCACGCGCTGGCCCACGGACACCTCGGCGCCGCGCTGGGCTGCAATGCCGCCGCCGTCGCCGGATACGCCGTCTTCGCCGTCGTTTGGGTGATCTGGCTGATCCGCTCCCTGCGCGGCAGGGCCTTCGAACCGGCGCTGCGGCCCGGCGTCCTCTACGCCCTGTGCGGGCTGCTGCTGGCCTTCACCGTGATCAGGAACCTGTCCTTCGGTACGGCGCTCGTGCCCTGAGGCGTCCACCGGGACGGGGCAAGATTGTCCAGGTGGTGGGATCCGCGATCACCGGATGCGGGGTGACGGGCCGCCGCCCGATACCATCGCAGTGCCGGTGGTTTCCACCACCAGCCCGATCATTTCGCTGCACGGCCGGCCGGAAGAGGAGCTCCCGCGTGAGTGTGCTCGACGAGATCATCGACGGAGTCCGCGCAGACCTCGCCGACCGGCAGGCCAGGGTGTCCCTCGACGAACTCAAGGAGCACGCCGCCAAGGCGCGGGACGCCAGGGACGGCGTCGCCGCGCTGCGCGGCGAGGCCGTCAAGGTCATCTGCGAGGTCAAGCGCTCCAGCCCGTCCAAGGGCGCGCTCGCCGCGATCGCCGATCCGGCGGGCCTGGCCGCGGACTACGAGGCGGGCGGCGCCGCCGTCATCAGCGTCCTCACCGAGCAGCGCCGCTTCGGCGGCTCGCTCGCCGACCTTGAGGCGGTACGCGCCAAGGTCGACATCCCGATACTCCGCAAGGACTTCATCGTCACCGCCTACCAGCTGTGGGAGGCCCGCGCGCACGGCGCCGACCTCGCGCTGCTGATCGTCGCCGCGCTCGACCAGCCCGCGCTGGTCTCGCTCATCGAGCGGGCCGAGTCGATCGGGCTCACCCCGATCGTCGAGGTGCACGATGAGGAGGAGGTCGCCCGGGCGGTGGACGCGGGCGCGCGCATCATCGGTGTCAACGCGCGCGACCTCAAGACTCTGGAGGTCGACCGGGGGAATTTCGGGCGCATCGCGCCGGAGATTCCGGACCACATCGTGAAGATCGCGGAGTCCGGGGTCCGGGGACCGCACGATCTGATCGCCTACGCGAACGACGGGGCTGACGCGGTGCTGGTCGGTGAGTCGCTCGTCACCGGGCGCGACCCCCGTACCGCCGTCGCCGACCTCGTCGCCGCGGGTGCCCACCCGGCCCTCCGCCCCGGCCGCGAATAACGGCTCCGCCGCGCCTCGGGGGTTCACGCGTCTCCCGGCACGGTGGTTGTGCGTTCCCTCTTCGTCAGGGGGTGCCCCTCCGCTGTCGCGGGGTTCGGGGTGCCGTTGCGTCGGCGGATCCGCGTCCCCCGGGCGCGGGGGGTATGCGGTTCCTCTTCGGCCCGGGGGTGCCACTCCCCGGGCTCCGGGGTCCTGACGGTCCCCTTCGGCTGGGGGTGCCCGCCAGGGGCGCGGGGAACGGCGCGAGCAACCCACCACCGGCCGGTGGTCCGGAGCGGACCGAAGAGGGCCTTTGGGCCGGTGACGACCCGCGCCCCGGTGGGGGATGGCCGCGCAGTTCCCCGCGCCCCTGGTAGCGCGCCGCCTTCCGCAGAGGCACCCCCGGCAGCCCGCGGCCAGCGGATGGGCACCCCACGCCGCAAGGGAACCGCACGAGCCCCGCGGCCGGCGGATGGGCGCCGCCTGCGTAGGGGGCCCCTCCGCGGGGTACCGCGAGGCGGGACGGGGGGCAGCCGGGGGGTAGAGTGCGAGACGTGTCACTGGAATCGCGCCTCGCACCTGGGTGCCGCCCCCGCGGCTGCCGCGCCCCGGCCCGCCGTGTGCTGGGCCGCCGCGTGCGGTACGTGATCGGGTGCGAGCCCGGCCAGGTGAACGGCAGGCGATGGCGCCGCGGCTGAGCCGCCCCCGCCGCGTACCGCCGCGGGAACGCGGCACCGCACCCGCCCGCGTGCAGCCGCAGAAGTGCGGCACCGCGTACAGCCGCAGAAAAGCTGAGCGCACCCGCCCGCGTGCAGCCGCAGAAGTGCGGCACCGCGTACAGCCGTAGGAAACGGCACCGTCGTCCGGGGCGAGGCCCATGCGCCCGCACCCCGGCACGGGTACGGCATATTCCGATGGTCACCGTCACCAGGGGACACCCCATGCCAGAACACGACTTCTTCCTCCCCGACCCGGAGGGTCTGAGCCCCAGCGCCGAGGGCTACTTCGGCGCGTTCGGCGGAAAATTCATCCCGGAGGCGCTGGTCGCCGCCGTGGACGAGGTCGCCGCCGAGTACGAGAAGGCGAAGGCCGACCCCGCCTTCGCGGCCGAGCTGAACGAGCTGATGGCCAACTACACCGGCCGGCCCAGCGCCCTGACCGAGGTGCCGCGCTTCGCGGCCGAGGCGGGCGGGGCCAGGGTCTTCCTCAAGCGGGAGGACCTGAACCACACCGGCTCCCACAAGATCAACAATGTGCTGGGGCAGGCACTGCTGACCCGGCGGATGGGCAAGACCCGGGTCATCGCCGAGACCGGCGCGGGCCAGCACGGGGTCGCCACGGCCACGGCGTGCGCGCTGTTCGGCCTGGAGTGCACGATCTACATGGGCGAGGTCGACACCCAGCGGCAGTCCCTGAACGTGGCGCGGATGCGCATGCTGGGCGCCGAGGTCGTGTCGGTGACGTCCGGCAGCCGCACGCTCAAGGACGCGATCAACGAGGCCTTCCGCGACTGGGTCGCGAACGTCGACCGCACGCACTACCTGTTCGGCACCGTCGCGGGACCGCACCCCTTCCCCGCGATGGTGCGCGACTTCCACCGCGTGATCGGCGTCGAGGCGCGGCGGCAGCTGCTGGAGCGGACCGGGCGGCTGCCCGACGCCGCCGTGGCCTGCGTCGGCGGCGGCTCGAACGCCATGGGCCTCTTCCACGCCTTCCTGCCGGACGCGGGCGTCCGGCTGGTCGGCTGCGAGCCGGCCGGGCACGGGGTGGAGAGCGGGGAGCACGCGGCGACCCTGACCGCGGGTGAGCCCGGCATCCTGCACGGCTCGCGTTCGTACGTCCTCCAGGACGACGAGGGCCAGATCACCGAGCCGTACTCGATCTCGGCCGGCCTGGACTACCCCGGCGTCGGACCCGAGCACGCGTACCTCAAGGACGCCGGCCGGGCCGAGTACCGTGCCGTCACCGATGACGCGGCCATGCAGGCGCTGCGGCTGCTGTCCCGCACCGAGGGCATCATCCCGGCCGTCGAGAGCGCCCACGCCCTGGCCGGCGCCCTGGACCTGGGCCGCGAGCTGGGCCCCGACGCACTGCTGCTGGTGAACCTCTCGGGCCGCGGCGACAAGGACATGGACACCGCGGCCCGCTACTTCGGGCTGTACGACACCGCGGAGGCGGCCAAGTGAGCGGGCGCATCGAACTGCTGCAGGAGACGCTCGCCGCCGCGAAGGCCGACGGCCGCGCCGCCCTCATCGCGTACCTGCCGGCCGGCTTCCCGACCGTCGACGGCGGCATCGCGGCCGTCAAGGCGGCCCTCGACGGCGGCGCCGACATCGTCGAGGTCGGGCTGCCGCACAGCGATCCTGTACTGGACGGCCCGGTCATCCAGACCGCCGACGACATCGCGCTCAAGAACGGCGTCCGCATCGCCGACGTGCTGCGTACGGTCCGCGAGGCGCACGCGGCGACCGGCAAGCCGCTGCTGGTGATGACGTACTGGAACCCGGTCGACCGCTACGGCGCCGAGCGCTTCGCCGCCGAGCTGGCCGAGGCGGGCGGCGCCGGCTGCATCCTGCCCGACCTGCCGGTCGAGGAGTCCGAGGGGTGGCGGAAGGCGGCCGAGCAGCACGGCCTGGCCACCGTCTTCGTCGTCGCGCCCTCCAGCAGGGACGAGCGGCTGGCCAGGATCACCGCGGCCGGCTCCGGCTTCGTCTACGCGGCCTCGCTGATGGGTGTCACCGGCACCCGCGCCAGCGTCGGCGCGCAGGCGGCCGGCCTGGTCGCGCGCACCCGGGCCGCCACCGAGCTGCCGGTCTGCGTCGGCCTGGGTGTGTCCAACGCGGCGCAGGCCGACGAGGTCGCGGCCTTCGCCGACGGCGTGATCGTCGGCTCGGCCTTCGTCCAGCGCATCCTGGACGCCGACGGTGACGAGGCCGCCGGGCTCGCGGCGGTCCGCGCGCTGGCCGCCGAACTGGCCGAGGGCGTACGCAAGCGGGTCTGACGGTCACCCGTGGGAGCGGGTTTTGTCACTCCCGCGGGCGAAAAACGGCGGGGGGAGGCGCTGAGCGCCTCCTCCCGCCGTTGCGCTGGGCGTGAGCCAACGCAACAGTGACGGAAAGCGCAGCGCCCGCGAGGCCCTGCAGGAACAGCGCGCCCAGGAGCAGGCCAGGGCCAAGCGCAAGCGGACGCTCGTGGTGGCGGGCGGGGTGGTGGGCGTCCTCGCCGTCGCCGCCGTGATCGGCGTGGTCGTCGCCGACCACAACGACAACAGGGGCGACGCCATCGGCAGCCCGGCCGCCGCGCCCAGCGGAGCCACCGGCAAGGACAGCCTGGTGATCCCGGTCGGGGCCGCCGACGCGCCCTCGACCCTCACCATCTACGAGGACTTCCGCTGCCCGGCCTGCGACGCGTTCGAGAAGCAGTTCACGCCGACCATCCACGCGCTGGAGGACAGCGGACAGCTGCGCACCGAGTACCACCTGGCGACGCTGATCGACGGCAACCTCGGCGGCACCGGCTCGCTGAACGCCGCGAACGCCGCCGCGTGCGCCCAGGACGCGGGGAAATTCCGCGCCTATCACGACGTCCTCTACGACAACCAGCCCGACGAGCAGGACGACAAGTTCGCCGACAAGAACACGCTGATCACCCTGGCCGGCAAGGTTCCGGGCCTGAAGACGGCGCCCTTCGCCGACTGTGTGAACGACGGCACCCACGACTCCTGGGTGCAGAAGTCGAACGCGGCCTTCGGCAGCTCCGGCTTCAACGCCACGCCGACCGTCCTGCTGAACGGCAAGAGCATCTACGGCCAGGACGCCCAGCTCACCCCGGCCGGCCTCAAGCAGATGGTGAGCGCCGCCAACAGGGGCAAGCAGCCGGGAAAGGCCACCGCCACCCCGCCGTCCTGACCGGCTCCCCGCGGCGCCCGGGACCCGGCGCCGAGCGCCGCGCCGTTATCCATACGTAGCCGGGCGGGCTGCCGTCCACCCGTCCGGCACGGTAGCGTCGGACATTGCCATGGAACTCGCATTCATCCCCAGCCCCGCGCACGGCGTCGTCCACCTCGGACCGATCCCGCTGCGTGGCTACGCGTTCTGCATCATCATCGGCGTCTTCGTTGCCGTCTGGTATGGCAACAAGCGCTGGCTCGCCCGCGGTGGACGGGCCGGCACGGTTGCCGACATCTCCGTGTGGGCGGTGCCGTTCGGCCTGATCGGTGGCCGGCTCTACCACGTGATCACCGATTACGAGCTGTACTTCACCGACGGCAAGGACTGGGTCGACGCCTTCAAGGTGTGGCAGGGCGGGCTCGGGATCTGGGGCGCCATCGCCATGGGCGCGCTGGGCGCCTGGATCGGCTGCCGCCGCCGGGGGATCGCGCTGCCGGCGTACGCCGACGCCATCGCGCCGGGCATCGCCTTCGCGCAGGCCATCGGCCGCTGGGGCAACTGGTTCAACCAGGAGCTGTACGGCGGTCCGACCACCCTGCCGTGGGGCCTGAAGATCGACGCTGCGCACCGGCCGGACAACACGCCGGACCTGGCCACGTACCACCCGACCTTCCTGTACGAGTCGCTGTGGTGCGTCGGTGTCGCCCTGCTGGTGATCTGGGCCGACCGGCGCTTCAAGCTCGGCCACGGGCGGGCCTTCGCGCTCTACGTCGCCGCGTACACGGTGGGCCGGGCCTGGATCGAGCACATGCGGGTCGACTACGCGCACCGCATCCTGGGCATGCGTCTCAACGACTGGACAGCGATCGTGGTGTTCGTCGCCGCCGTCGCCTATCTGGTGCTGTCGGCCCGGCTGCGCCCCGGCCGTGAGGCGGAGGTGGAACCCGTCGCCGACAGCGTCCCGGCGCAGACCGCCGAGGACGGTACCGACGCACCCGCCGACGCGGACGGCACCGCCGGTGAGCTGGCACAAGCGCCCGCGGCCGACTCCGTGAGCGGATCACCGGGTGACGCGGCGGAGCCGTCCGACGACGAGCCGGAGTCGGCCGACGAGCCGTCCAAGGCCGCCGCGGGGCCGGCAAGCGGACCGGCCGCCACCTAGTTTCCGCAGGTCAGGACAGCCTTTCCTTGCTGGCGGGCGTCGCTCTGCCCGGGTACGGTCGAAGCCGTTGCCGGTCGGACGCGGCTTCACCGCCGCGCGGGGAGGGTGATCCGTATGACAAGCACCGCCGTCGATAACGCCGCTGCCACGCCGTACCACGTCCCCCACCATGTGCACCGGGACGTGACCGGGGGCTGGCTGCGGCCCGCGGTCTTCGGGGCGATGGACGGCCTGGTGTCCAACCTCGCGCTGATGACCGGTGTGGCCGGCGGCGATGTGAGCTCCCGCACCCTGGTGGTCACCGGCCTGGCGGGCCTGGCGGCCGGCGCCTTCTCCATGGCGGCCGGCGAGTACACCTCGGTTGCCTCCCAGCGCGAGCTGGTCGAGGCCGAGCTGGACATCGAGCGGATCGAGCTGCGCCGGCATCCCGAGGACGAGATGCGCGAGCTGGCCGAGCTGTACGTGGCGCGCGGGGTGGAGCCGGAACTCGCGCACGAGGTGGCCAGGCAGCTGTCCGCCGACCCCGAGCAGGCGCTGGAGATACACGCCCGCGAGGAACTGGGCGTGGACCCGACCGACCTGCCCTCGCCGGTGGTCGCCGCGGGCTCGTCGTTCGTGTCGTTCGCGCTGGGCGCGCTGCTGCCGGTACTGCCGTATCTGCTCGGCGCCGACGTCCTGTGGCCCGCGGTGGTGCTGGCGCTGGTCGGGCTGTTCGGCTGCGGTGCCGCTGTGGCGCGGATCACCGCCCGGTCCTGGTGGTACGGAGGACTTCGGCAACTGCTCTTGGGTGCGGCGGCCGGCGGAGTTACCTTCGTATTGGGCGCGCTCATCGGCACCGCCGCCGGCTGAGTCTGTACACCCGGGAAGCAGTCCGCCACAAGCCGCATGTTTCCCCGCCGTTTCAGCTCCTGCCGCAACGGGCATCACCCGGTAACGCACCGGCAGCGCCGCCAGGGCACGCGCCGGATTCGTCGGGCGGACCCCGGTCAGACGCTGGCCCGAAATGGCTGTTCCACCTCCTCGGTACGTCCACATGCTGGAATTGAGTATCCGCTTCTCGAACACTCAGCCATCATGTAACCTGCACGAAATCGCAGAGGGCCAACGTCGTCCCTGTTGCGCACGCCTGGAAACAGGCGATGCATACAAGCCAAAGACGACGACGGGAGAGCCATGCGTTCGCGTTCCGCGTTCATGGACGGGCGACCCGCCCCGCAGGGGATGTACGACCCCCGCAACGAGCACGACGCCTGCGGTGTCGGCTTTGTGGCCACCCTCACCGGCGAGGCGAGCCATGACCTCGTGGAGCAGGCCCTCACCGTCCTGCGCAACCTGGAACACCGCGGAGCCACCGGCGCCGAGCCCGACTCGGGTGACGGCGCGGGCATACTCCTCCAGGTCCCCGACGCGTTCCTGCGTGCCGCCGCCGGCTTCGAGCTGCCCGCCGCCGGGCACTACGCGGTCGGCCTGGCCTTCCTGCCCGTCGAGACCGAGGACCGCACCAAGGCCGTCGACGCCATCGAGCGGATCGCCGCGGAGGAGGGCCTGACCGTCCTGGGCTGGCGCGAGGTCCCGGTCGCCCCCGAGCTGCTGGGCGCCACCGCCCGCTCGACCATGCCGTACTTCTCCCAGCTCTTCGTCGCCGACACCGCCGGCGGGCTGGGCGGTATCGAGCTGGACCGGCCCGCCTTCGTGCTGCGCAAGCGCGCCGAGCGCGAGGCCGACGTCTACTTCCCCTCGCTGTCCGCCCGCACCCTGGTCTACAAGGGCATGCTCACCACCGGGCAGCTGGAGCCGTTCTTCCCCGACCTGTCCGACCGCCGCTTCGCCACCGCCATCGCGCTGGTGCACTCCCGCTTCTCCACCAACACCTTCCCCAGCTGGCCGCTCGCCCACCCGTACCGCTTCGTCGCGCACAACGGCGAGATCAACACGGTCAAGGGCAACCGCAACTGGATGCGGGCCCGCGAGTCGCAGCTGGCCAGCGACCTGTTCAGCGGCGACCTGGAGCGGATCTACCCGGTCTGCACCCCCGAGGCGTCCGACACCGCGTCCTTCGACGAGGTCCTCGAACTGCTGCACCTCGGCGGACGCTCGCTGCCGCACAGCGTGCTGATGATGATCCCGGAGGCGTGGGAGAACCACGAGGCTATGGACCCCGCCAGGCGGGCGTTCTACCAGTACCACTCCACGCTGATGGAGCCCTGGGACGGCCCGGCCTGTGTCACCTTCTCCGACGGCTCGCTCGTCGGCGCGGTCCTGGACCGCAACGGTCTGCGCCCCGGCCGCTACTGGGTCACCGACGACGGCCTGGTCGTCCTGGCCTCCGAGTCCGGCGTGCTGGACATCGCCCCGAGCAAGGTCGTCCGCAAGGGCCGGCTCCAGCCGGGCCGGATGTTCCTGGTCGACACCGTCTCGCACCGGATCGTCGAGGACGACGAGATCAAGGCCGGTATCGCGGCCGAGAACCCGTACGCCGACTGGCTCGAAGCCGGCCTGGTCGATCTCGCCGACCTGCCCGAGCGCGAGCACATCGTGCACACCCACGCCTCGGTCACCCGGCGCCAGCAGACCTTCGGCTACACCGAGGAGGAGCTGCGGGTCCTGATCGCCCCGATGGCCAGGACCGGCGGCGAACCGCTGGGCTCGATGGGTACGGACTCGCCGATCGCCGCGCTGTCCGACCGCCCCCGGCTGCTGTTCGACTACTTCACCCAGCTGTTCGCCCAGGTCACCAACCCGCCGCTGGACGCCATCCGCGAAGAGCTGGTCACTTCGCTGATCTCCACCATCGGCCCCTCGGGCAACCTGCTGGAGCCCAGCCCCGCGTCCTGCCGCAACCTCACCCTGCCCTTCCCGGTGATCGACAACGACGACCTGGCCAAGCTCATCCACGTCAACGCCGACGGCGACATGCCGGGCCTGAAGGCCGCCACCCTGTCCGGCCTGTACCGGGTCACCGGTGGCGGCGACGCGCTCGCCTCCCGGCTCGCCGAGATCTGCGCCGAGGCCGACGCCGCCATAGAGGACGGCGCCCGGCTGATCGTGCTGTCCGACCGGCACTCCGACGCCGAGCACGCCCCGATCCCCTCGCTGCTGCTCACCTCCGCCGTGCACCACCACCTGATCCGTACCAAGCAGCGCACCCAGGTCGGACTGCTGGTCGAGGCCGGCGACGTCCGCGAGGTGCACCATGTGGCGCTGCTGATCGGCTACGGCGCCGCGGCCGTCAACCCCTACCTGGCCATGGAGTCCGTCGAGGACCTGGTCGCGGCCGGCACCTTCCTCAGCGGCATCGAGCCCGAGGCGGCGCTGCGCAACCTGATCAAGGCGCTCGGCAAGGGCGTGCTCAAGGTCATGTCCAAGATGGGCATCTCCACCGTGGCCTCCTACCGCGGCGCCCAGGTCTTCGAGGCCATCGGCCTGGACACCGACTTCGTGGACACCTACTTCCACCTCACCGACAGCAAGATCGGCGGGGCCGGCATCGACGTCATCGCCGCCGAGGTCGCCGCCCGGCACGCCAAGGCCTACCCGGTCTCCGGCATACAGACCGCCCACCGCCGCCTGGAGATCGGCGGCGAGTACCAGTGGCGCCGCGAGGGCGAACCGCACCTGTTCGACCCGGACACCGTCTTCCGGCTCCAGCACGCCACCCGCACCCGCCGCTACGACATCTTCAAGCAGTACACCGAGCGGGTGAACGAGCAGTCCGAGCGGCTGATGACGCTGCGCGGCCTGTTCGGCCTGAAGTCCGAGCGCGAGCCCCTCGCGATCGACGAGGTCGAGCCGGTCACCGAGATCGTCAAGCGGTTCTCCACCGGCGCCATGTCGTACGGCTCGATCTCGCGCGAGGCGCACGAGACGCTGGCCATCGCCATGAACCAGCTCGGCGGCAAGTCCAACACCGGCGAGGGCGGCGAGGACCCGGAGCGGCTGTACGACCCGGCCCGGCGCAGCGCCATCAAGCAGGTCGCCTCCGGCCGCTTCGGCGTCACGTCCGAATACCTGGTCAACGCCGACGACATCCAGATCAAGATGGCCCAGGGCGCCAAGCCCGGCGAGGGCGGCCAGCTGCCCGGCCACAAGGTCTACCCGTGGATCGCCGGCACCCGGCACTCCACCGCGGGCGTCGGCCTGATCTCCCCGCCGCCGCACCACGACATCTACTCCATCGAGGACCTCGCCCAGCTGATCCACGATCTGAAGAACGCCAACCCCAAGGCGCGAGTCCACGTCAAGCTGGTCTCCGAGGTCGGCGTCGGCACGGTCGCCGCGGGCGTCAGCAAGGCGCACGCCGACGTCGTCCTGATCTCCGGCCACGACGGCGGCACCGGCGCCTCCCCGCTGACCTCGCTCAAGCACGCCGGCGGCCCCTGGGAGCTGGGCCTGGCCGAGACCCAGCAGACACTGCTGCTCAACGGGCTGCGCGACCGTATCGTCGTGCAGACCGACGGCCAGCTCAAGACCGGCCGCGACGTGGTCATCGCCGCGCTGCTCGGCGCCGAGGAATTCGGCTTCGCCACCGCACCGCTGGTGGTCTCCGGCTGCGTCATGATGCGCGTCTGCCACCTGGACACCTGTCCGGTCGGCGTCGCCACCCAGAACCCGGTGCTGCGCGACCGCTTCTCCGGCAAGCCCGAATTCGTCGTCAACTTCTTCGAGTTCATCGCCGAGGAGGTCAGGGAGATCCTGGCCGAGCTGGGCTTCCGCAGTATCGAGGAGGCCGTCGGCCACGCCGAGCTGATCGACGCCGGCCGCGCCGTGGACCACTGGAAGGCGCAGGGCCTGGACCTGGCCCCGCTGCTGCACGTGCCCGCGCTGCCCGAGGGCGCCGCACTGCACCGCACCACCGAGCAGGACCACGGCCTGGCCAAGGCGCTGGACAACGAGCTGATCAGGCTCGCCGCCGAAGCCCTGGAAAGCGGCGCCCCGGTCCGCGCCCAGGTGCCGATCCGCAACGTCAACCGCACGGTCGGCACCATGCTCGGCCACGAGGTGACCAAGAAGTACGGCGGCGCGGGCCTGCCCGAGGGCACGATCGACATCACCTTCACCGGCTCCGCGGGCCAGTCCTTCGGCGCGTTCCTGCCCGAGGGCATCACCCTGCGGCTCGAAGGCGACGCCAACGACTACGTCGGCAAGGGCCTGTCCGGCGGCCGGGTCGTCGTCCGCCCCGACCGCGGCGCCGACCACCTCGCCGAATACTCGACCATCGCGGGCAACACCATCGCCTACGGTGCCACCGGCGGCGAGCTGTTCCTGCGCGGCAGGACCGGCGAGCGCTTCTGCGTCCGCAACTCCGGCGCCACCGTCGTCTCCGAAGGCGTCGGCGACCACGGCTGCGAATACATGACCGGCGGCCGTGCCGTCGTCCTCGGCGCCACCGGGCGCAACTTCGCGGCCGGCATGTCCGGCGGCATCGCCTACGTCCTCGACCTGGACCCGGCCGCCGTCAACCCCGGCATGGTCGCCGTCGAAGCGCTGGACGCGGAAGACATCACGTGGCTGCACGATGTGGTGCGCCGTCACGCCGAGGAGACCGGCTCCACCGTCGCCGAGCGGCTGCTCACCGACTGGGGCGCCGCCCTCACCCGCTTCGGCAAGGTCATGCCGAGGGACTACAAGGCAGTGCTCGCCGCCAAGAACGCCGCCGAGCAGGCCGGACTCTCCGAGTCCGAGACCACAGCGAAGATGATGGAGGCGGCAAATGGCTGACCCCAAGGGCTTCCTCACCACCGGCCGCGAAACCGCCCCGATGCGCCCGGTCGAGGAGCGCAGGCAGGACTGGAACGAGGTCTACGTCCCCGGCGGGCTGCTGCCGATCATCAGCAAGCAGGCCGGCCGCTGCATGGACTGCGGCATCCCGTTCTGCCACAACGGCTGTCCGCTGGGGAACCTGATCCCCGAATGGAACGACTACGCCTACCGCGAGGACTGGCGGGCCGCCTCCGAGCGGCTGCACGCCACCAACAACTTCCCGGAGTTCACCGGGCGGCTGTGCCCCGCGCCCTGCGAATCGGCGTGCGTGCTGGGAATCAACCAGCCCGCCGTCACCATCAAGAACGTCGAAGTCACCATCATCGACAAGGCCTGGGAGGCCGGCGACGTCACCCCGCAGCCGCCCGAGCGGCTGTCCGGCAAGACCGTCGCCGTCATCGGCTCGGGCCCGGCGGGCCTGGCCGCCGCCCAGCAGCTCACCCGGGCCGGCCACACCGTCGCGGTCTACGAGCGCGCCGACCGGATCGGCGGACTGCTGCGCTACGGCATCCCCGAGTTCAAGATGGAGAAGCGGCACATCAACCGGCGCATCGAGCAGATGCGCGCGGAGGGCACCAAATTCCGCACCGGTGTGCAGATCGGCACCGACCTCGACGCCGCCAAGCTCGCCAAGCGCTACGACGCCGTCGTCATCGCGGCCGGCGCGACCATCTCCCGCGACCTGCCGGTCCCCGGCCGGGACCTGAACGGCATCCACGTGGCGATGGACTACCTGCCGCTGGCCAACAAGGTGCAGGAGGGCGACTTCGTGGCGCCCCCCATCACCGCCGAGGGCAAGCACGTCGTCGTCATCGGCGGCGGCGACACCGGCGCGGACTGCGTCGGCACCGCACACCGGCAGGGCGCGCGGTCCGTCACCCAGCTGGAGATCATGCCGCGCCCCTCCGACGAGCGCCCGACCGGCCAGCCCTGGCCGACGATGCCGGCCGTGTACAAGGTCACCTCGGCGCACGAGGAGGGCGGCGAGCGGGTCTACGCCGTCAACACCATGAAGTTCACCGGCGACGCGGACGGCAACGTGCGCGAGCTGCACCTGGTCGAGGTCGCCTTCCAGGACGGGGCGTTCGTCCCGCAGACCGGCACCGAGAGGATCATCCCGGCCGACCTGGTCACCCTCGCGATGGGCTTCACCGGCACCGACCAGTCCAACGGCCTGGTCGACCAGCTCGGCCTCGACCTGGACGCCCGCGGCAACATCGCCCGCGACAGCTCCTACGCCACGAACGTCGACGGCGTCTTCGTCGCCGGCGACGCGGGGCGCGGCCAGTCGCTCATCGTCTGGGCCATCGCCGAGGGCCGCTCGGCCGCCAAGGCGGTCGACGCGTACCTCACCGGGGTGCCGTCCGCCCTGCACGCGCCGATCCGTCCCACCGACCGCCCGCTGACCGTCTGACGGTCCCCCGGATGTCCCGCACAAAGGCGTGCGGAACGCAGTAACACCAGCAGCGCCCGCCACTCCCCGACCAAGGAGGCGGGCGCTGTTTCCTTTCCCGACCGGGCCGCGAGGCGCCCCGCGTCACGTGTCGACGGCCAGTTCCGTGTGGCACAGGGCGCAGCGGGCCCGCAGCCGCCCCCGGCAGGGCAGGCGGATGCGCTGGAAGCAGGTGGGGCAGGGGAAGGCGACCCGCACGGCCGAGCCGGCCGACTCGAAGGAGTAGTCGGGTCCCGGCGCGAGCGCCCGCCGGTCCTTGGCGTAACGGCGCCTGGCCGCCCAGCCCGCCGCGGCCAGCGGTGCCCTGCGCAGGTCCTGCCCGGCGCGGTCCAGACCCGCCCGATAGGCGTCGCGGGCCTGCGGACTGCGGAACCACGGCTCGACGTCCTCACCGAACGCGGCGGCCCGCTTGGCCAGTACGTAGCCGAACTCCTCCGGCGTGAGATAGCCCAGCTTGTACGCCGACATCATCAGCCGCTCACCGCGGATCGCCGCCTCCTCGCGGTACGCGTCCAGCAGCAGCCAGCCCGCGCCGAGATACGTCGTCACGGTGTCGGTCAGGATCTCGTTGTCCCGGGTACCGGGGAATTCCAGGCCGAGCCGGTGCAGGTGGACATGCATCACCTCGTGCGCCAGCGCCGCCCCGACATCGCGCCGGTCGGCCCTGAACCGGGAGTGCAGCTCGATGAAATACTCCGGGCCCGCCGCCAGTTCGACGTTCCCCGCGTGCACCATGTCGCGGAAGCCGACCACCATACGGGCATCCGGCAGCCGGAAGTGCTGCACCATCACCCGGGCCACCCGCTGGGCGCCCAGATACAGGTCCTCGTCCGCCGGGAAGTCCACCAGCTCGGGGTGCACGCTGCTGGAAAACCGCTGCACACCGTCCGCCGACAACCGCCGGTAGAGCGCGGTGAGCGCCGCCCGCACCGTGTCGAGATGCGGGAAACCGTGCACGATGGCCCCGCCCCCGGCAGTCGCCGCACCCGGCTCCGCGTACTCGGCCATGACCACCTCCCCGTACCCGACGAGCCTACGCGCAGCCCCCGCGGCTGTCCTGGACGGCACGGGTTACGGCAGCATGTGGCGCATGCCTGTTCTGACCCACGCCGAGGCCGAGACCCGTGCCCGCGACCTGACCGTCCACCATTACGCGCTCGACCTCGACCTGACCGGCGGCGACGAGGGGTTCGGCTCGGTCGCCGTGATCCGCTTCCTGGCCCGCCGCGACTGCGACACCTTCGCCGAGATCCGGCCGACCGCCCTGCGCCGCGTCGTCCTCGACGGCCGCGACCTCGACCCCGGCCTGCTGGCGGAGAACCGGATCCCGCTGGCCGGCCTCACCGAGGGCGAGCACGAACTGCGGGTCGAGGCGGACATGCCGTACTCGCGCACCGGCGAGGGCATGCACCGCTTCACCGACCCCGAGGACGGTGAGACGTACCTCTACACGCAGCTGTTCATGAACGACATGCAGCGCGTCGCCGCGTCCTTCGACCAGCCCGACCTCAAGGCCGTCTTCGACGTCTCGGTCAGCGCCCCGGCCGAGTGGACCGTCCTCGGCAACGGCATCGCCACCAGGACCGCCCCGGGCCGCTGGCAGCTCGCCACCACCCCGCCGCTCGCCACCTACTTCGTCGCCGTCGCCGCCGGACCCTGGCACTCGGTGCGCACCGAGCACGCCGGGCTGCCGTTCGGCCTGCACTGCCGCCGCTCGATGGCCCCCTACCTCGACCACGACGCGCCCGCGATCTTCGACATCACCCGGCGCTGCTTCGACCGCTACCACGAGCTGTTCGGCGAGCCGTACCCGTACGACTCCTACGACCAGGCCTTCACCCCGGAATTCAACGCCGGGGCGATGGAGAACCCCGGACTGGTCACCTTCCGCGAGGACTTCGTGCACCGGTCGGCCGTCACCCCGGTCGAGGCGCAGTTCCGCGGGGTGGTCATCGCGCACGAGATGGCGCACATGTGGTTCGGCAACCTCGTCACCCTGCGCTGGTGGGACGACATCTGGCTGAACGAGTCCTTCGCCGAGTACATGGGCTTCCAGGTGCTGGCCGAGGCCACCGGGTTCACCGGCACGTGGACCGACTTCGCGGTCGCCCGCAAGGCCTGGGGCTACGACGCCGACCAGCGCCCTTCCACCCACCCCGTCGCCCCCGACCCGGAGGCGGTCCCGGACACCGCGTCCGCGATGAACAACTTCGACGGCATCTCCTACGCCAAGGGCGCCTCCGCGCTGCGCCAACTCGTCGCCTGGCTCGGGCCCAAGGACTTCACCGCCGGGCTCAACACGCACTTCGCCCGGCACCGCTTCGGCAACGCCGCGCTCGCCGACTTCCTCGACTCCCTCGGCACCGCCACCGACCGCGACGTCCCCGCCTGGGCCGCGGCCTGGCTGCGCACCTCCGGCGTGGACACCCTCACCCCCGCGGTCGCGCCCGGGGCGCCCGAGGGCGGCTGGCGGCTGGAGATCGGCCACCGCGGGCACCGTCCGCACCACATCGGGGTCGGGCTCTACGACCGGGCCGTCGCCGACCCCGGCGCGCTCGTGCTGCGCGACCGGCTCACGGTCGACATCGCCGCGGACTCCGTCGTCGAACAGCACGACCTGACCGGGCCCGCGCCCGACCTGATCCTGCTCAACGACGGCGATCTGACCTTCGCCAAGGTCCACTTCGACCCGCAGTCCTGGGCGACCCTGCGCGACACCCTCGGCGGGCTGCCCGACCCGCTCGGGCGCGCGGTCGCCTGGAACGCGGCACGCAACCTCGTACGCGACGGGCTCATCGCACCCGCCGAGTACCTGGCGCTGACCGCCGCGCACCTTCCCGGCGAGCGGGAACCCGGCATCGTGGACGCCGTCCTCACCTTCTGCCGCAACCAGCTCACCGACCAGTTCCTCGACCCGGCGCTCCGCCCCGGGGCGCTGCGCACCCTGGCGGAGACCGCCCGCGGGCTGCTCGCCGCGGGCCTGGAGGGCACTCGGCTCAGCGCCACCCGCGCGCTGGTCGACGCGGCGCTCGACGCGGAGGAGCTGCACGGCTGGTACGACGAGGGGGAGATCCCCGGGGGCACGCCCCTCGACCCCGAGCTGCGCTGGCGGATGCTGCTGCGGCTCGCCGTGCTCGGCGCGGCCGGCCCCGCCGACATCGACGCGGAACTGGTCCGCGACCCGAGCGCCGTCGGGCGCGAGGGCGCCGCCAGGTGCCGGGCGGCGCTGCCGGACGCCGAGGCCAAGGCTGCCGCGTGGCAGGCGATGTTCCACGACGACTCGCAGTCGAACTACCTCTTCACGGCCAACGCGCAGGGTTTCTGGCACCCCGAACAGGTGGAGCTCACCGGCGAGTACGTCGGGCGGTACTTCACGGACGTCGTCGGGCTCGCCGCCCGGCGCGGCACCGCGATCGCCGAGGCCGCCGGGCGGGTGGCCTTCCCGCACACCGCCGTCGCGGACGGGACGCTGCGCCTGGGCCGCGAGTGCCTCGACGACCCCGCTGTCACCCCGGCCCTCCGCCGCGCCCTCGCCGACCGCCTCGACGACCTGTCCCGCACCCTCCGCATCCGCACAACCTGACCCCCCG